>CAYLKS010000007.1:0-7446 GCA_964384205.1 uncultured bacterium
ATGAACGATTATAAGCCAAGAGAAAATTTATTTTTTCTTTTTAAAAAATATAAAGAACTTTATGATCTTGATTCTTTAAATAAATATACATGTCAAACACAGCTATTGCTATTACATTCTTATTATAAATTAAATCAGGATTCTTTGTTTTTTGATTTATATAAGAAAATAAAAGTAGATTCTACTAATTGGTTTTTTCTTAAGTATTTATATCTTTGGCAAAATTTTAGGATAGAGCGGGATGTTGAAGTTATAGAAGAAGGAATTGATTTCTTGGATTCTCTTGATATTATGAAAAAATATTTGCCTGAAAATATTAATATAGATTCGTTAAATAGAGAAATGTTAGTTTTAATATCAAGAAGTATTTCTTTACAGCAAAATGCAAATAATTTTATAAAATTGTACAAGAATAAAGTATATTTTCCAGAGCTTGCATATTTTACTGGTCAATCTTTTATTCAATATGCAAGGAAATATAAAGATGGTTATGAAGTATTGAATTTTCTTATAAAAAACTTTGCAGATAATACATATTCTGAAAAGGCATTAGCAGTAATAAGAGAATTAGGTAGGTTCAGAGATGCCGCTACTGGGGAAATTAATTTTAGCAATATTGATCCTACAAAATATCAATTTCAAACGATAGAAATTAGAGGTATCAGGCTTATTCCCAGAATAAATTTTTATACTAAGAAAGAGTTATTTGATTTGCCGGTAGGCATTGAAAAGTATAGATTTAAAGAGGAAATTTTAACTCCTTACGAGAATAGTTTAAAATGAAGAAGGTATTTTTTCTTTTAATGACATATTTTATATCCTTTGGTAAAGACATTCAGACTCCATTTACTCGGTATAGTGATTTAGGCGGTATAGACATTCCTACAGCTTATATTTTGCCACATGGGAATTTTAATTATATTCAAACGTATAATTTGGGGTTTTCATCTGAATATCATCAAAGTAATGCGCTTTCTTTTTCTTTTAGTTTTGGTCTTTATAATTATTTTCAGATTAATGTTTCCCATTATCAAAGTCATTATATAGCATTTAATATAGAGGCGAAACTTATAGATGAAGATTTTTATTATTATTTCCCCGCAATTGCAGTAGGTATTGAAAATATTGGGGGGGGACCACAATTTACAAAAAAATGGGAAACATTCTGGAATCAAAGACATTATTTGACAGATGATTATGATATGGATTTCGAAAAAAATACATTTTATATTGTATTTAGTAAGAAATTTACATTTAAAAAGCAATTTATTGCCGGCCATTTTGGATATAGTCCAAACAAGGGACGTTTTTATGGTTTTGGTCCAAAGAATTGGTTTTTGAAGAAATTTTTTGTTGGAATTGAGTATTCGCCTTTTTCAAGTATGAGGTTTATTTTTGAACAGGATGCTCGGGATTGGAATGTAGGGATAAAATATAAAATAAATAATTTAGTTTCTATTGATGCTGCCGTTACTGAATTAGAACATTTAGATGATTGGGTCGGAGGCAATTTTCATATAGCTGTAAGCTTTTATCTGGTGCCCAATTTTATTGCTATAAAACAACATAGAAAATTATATAATCAAATTATTCAAAGACGTATAGAAGAGGCAAATAGATTAGATAAATTATATAATGAGTTACTTACCAAGAGGTTGATTTTAGAAAATAAATTGAAAGAAGTTAATGAAAATTTAAATAGAATTTTAATTAATAGCAAAATTAAGGAAATACCTTTACTTTATGAGCGCCAGTTATTTAATGAAAGTGATTATTATTTAAAAATAGCATTGCAATTAATGTATCTTGAAGAATACGAAAAGGCAAAAGAGTATTGCCAGAAAGCAATTTCCATTTATCCTAAAAATCCTTTTGGGTATTTACGGTTGGGAGAAATTTATATAAAAGAAGGTAAAAAAGATAAAGCTATTGAAATTTGGAAAGAAGGATTGTTGAAAAATCCTGGAAATGAAAATCTTATTAAAGCTATTCAGAGGCATCAAAAATGACGTTTAAAAATTTATTAATTGTATTATTAATACTATTTTTAATGATTTCAGCATGTAAAACTTTTGATATATCTAAAAAGCAAAAGCCTGAATATTTAAAATTTTCAGCAAAAGATTTAGAATCTCAAGCATATAATATAGAATTACAACATTTAATTTCAGAATTTAATAAGAAGATTTTTCAGGAAAACAAAGATATAGCAGAGTTAATGGAAAAGACTATAAATACATTGAATAGAAGTATTTTACTTGAAAAATTAAATATTGAGAAAATTGAGAATATAATAGCAATTTTAAGTCAAAATAGAATAGGTCAGATTAGCTTATTATCTCAATCTAAAAAAATAGAAGAGATATATAAGATGGCTGATGAAGATTTTATAAGAGCAATGAATGCTTTTAATGATAAACAATATTGGAAATCTTCTTTTCTTTTTGCCCAAATGTCATCATTATATCCAGTTACCTACCCTAAATTGGATGATTCATACTTTTATATGGCTTTATCTTTTTATAATATAAATTTTTTGAATTCTTCATATTTTTCAGGAGAGTATTTAATAGATAATATTCCATTGAGTGATTTTTTTGAGAAAGCTTATCTTTTATTGATTAGAGCCTCGTATCGTTTGACGAAATATGAATCTACTTTAAGGTTTGCTGCAGAATTTAAGGAAAAATTCCCTCAAAGTGATTCTCTTGATATAGCAACCTATTATCAGGGGCTGTCCAGCTATTATCTTTTAGATATGGAAAATGCTAAGAAATTTTTTGATAGCATTGAGAAAATGTCTGATTTATATTTTTTGAGTAAGTATTATTATGGACTTACTATGTATAAAAACGAAGAGAAACTTGCTGCTCATTATTTAAATTCTATCCCTGATACTGTGCATTATAATGATAAAAAAGTCAGGAAAATAGAGAAAAATTTGTTTTTTAAAATTAAACTAACAGCAGCACAAATTTATATAGAAATGGATTCTATTAATAATGCTATTGGTATTTTAAACAATTTAGATATATCAGATTATCATAAAACAGAATATTATTTTACATTAGGTGAGGCATATTTAAGAAATAAAGATTTTGATAGAGCTATTGAAGTTTTTGAGAAAAATATTGATGAAAAGACAGATTTATATGTGGCTAATTCTATATATAAGTTAATTTATATTGCCAGGGAGATTAAGGATTATAACTTAGCTGATAAATATTTTAAAAAGCTTATGGAAATTATAGAAAATACAGAGTATACAGATTTAAAAGTGCATGAGTTATTGGTAAAAATAGATAATAGAGAGCAGGAAAAAGTTATTTTACAGAATAAGATTGCTATTTTAGATATATTAACCTTTAGTCAATTTAAATTTTTACATTATAATGATTATTATGGTTCAAAATTTGAAGATGATGATTTTTTGAATGTTTATATTGGAGAAAGTAAATCAAAATTTAAGGAATATAGTAAAAAAATAAAGGTTTTTAGTGAAGAAATAGAAAAGATGCGATATGCTTTGGATTTATTAAAAATAAAAGAGAAAGTGGAATATCAGAATGCTCTTATTGCATATAAAAAAGTTATTAACAAATAAAATTTTTATAGTTACATTTTATATTTTAATAAGTTGTATTACCACCACATACTCACAAATTATTTCTACAAATCAAAATATAAAAATATCTGTATCGGGGCACCCTGAGCTGACAAGTATATATACAGTTGATAATGAAGGAATGATTGATGTATATTTAATTGGTAAGATACCGGTTATAGGTATGAGCATTCAAGATCTTCAGAGGATAGTAAGAGATACTTATAGTAAGTTATATCCGGATGCAATTATTTCAGTTTCATTGACAGATGAGATACCAATTAATTATAGTGTATTAGGTGCTGTGAAAATGCCAGGGAGATATAAAGGAACTAATTTTTCTACATTACAGAGTGCAATTGTGCAGGCTGGAGGCACTCTTTCTAATGCGGATTTAAATAATATAAATTTGATAAGAGGTAAGGATAGATTGAAAATTAATTTATATAATTTTTTAAAAAATGGGAATTTAGAAAATAATCCTTCATTGAGGGATAATGATATAATTTTTGTTCCAATAGGTGAGGGTAATACGGCTATATTAGTTTATGGGGAAGTTAAAAAGCCAGGTTATATAAATTATTATGAAGGTATTACTTTATTTGAAGCAATTGTAGCTTGTGGTGGTTTTACAGAAAATGCGGATTTGACTAATATCAAGATAATAAAGAAAACTAAGAATGTTATGTTTGAAAAAGAGTATAATTTAAAAAAAATATTGAAAGATAAAAGATATGAGTTAATGCCTACTTTATCTCCGGGTGATATTATATTAGTTCAGAAAAAGAAAAATTATTGGAGTAATGCTTTTATGTTTATTTCTAATTTGACAAGGGAGTTTTTATTAATAGTATCAATTATTTTAACATTTAATAATTTAAAGAAGTGATGTTATGGAAAGATATGCTGATAATTTACCGGAACAATTGTTAGAGAGTACGGATATATCTCTTGATGAGTATATTGGTATTTTGTTTAGAAGGAAGAAAATCATAGGTATTTTAATGTTTGTTGTATTCTTACCTTTTTTGTATATGGGATTAGTTCAGCCTTATTATTATGAGACAAGGGTTATTGCAATTATTGAAAATACTTCCAGGAATTCTTTTTTTGAAAACGGAATGTTTCCTACAAGGTATACAAGGAAGATGAACAGGACTCCAGAATATTATAATCTCATTGTAAATAGCACTCCATTTAAGCTTGCTTTAAGAGAAAAATTGAAAGAGGAAATAGTAAAAAATAAGTTGGCTTTTAGAGAATCTGATATAGATGAAATGTTATCTTCTAAAATGTCTTTTGAATATTATTATGATAGAGGTAGTAGTGGTGGTTTTTTACGGAATGCTTGTCAGTTTCATGTTATCTCTAAAAAACCGGATTATGCCTATTATCTGGCTAATTATGGATTTGATGTTTTAAAACAATTATCTCTTAAACTTGAATCTCAGAAATCTGTCCAAACTTTGAAATATATTGAGGAACAGAAAAAAGTTTTGGAAGAAAAAATTCTTGAAAATGAAAAAGAAATTCAAAAATTTAAACAGGAGACAGGAATTTCTATAGTAGATGATTTGTCTGCAATTGAAAGGGAAATAGATAAGATTCAGATGCATTTAATTGATGTAAGGACTCAAGCAGAATTGGAAAGAGCGAAACTGAAAGCTATAGAATCTCAGATAAATGAGTATAATGCAGTATTAAAAAATAAATATAATCTTAATACAAGCGAGATTGATACCAGTGGTTTGAGGAAAAAATATATTAGTTTAGTGAAGAAGAGAAATAATTATTTACAGAATCCCGTTGTTTTTAAAAAGGAATTAGATCAGATTGAAAAACAGTTAGCGGAAATAACTCAACAAACAGTTAAAAGCTTATTGAAAAGAGCTTCTTCTAAAGGGAATAATATATCGTTACAATTGAATTTAGCCCATTATTCAGAATTATTGAGGAAAAGAGATGAAGTTTCTTTAAATATTAAAATGTATTCTTCTCAGGAAAAATACTATAATGAATTATTGAAGAAATTTAAGACATCTAATTCTGAAATATTTGAAAATAGAACAAAATTAGCTAAATTGATGCTAACTAAGAATGTATTATCAAAAGCATATAATATTTTGATAGAAAAGGAGCAACAGGAAAAAATTTTTAATATTTCTGAAGCTACTCAGTTAAAGCTGATAAACCCGGCTTATTTCCCTAAAAATACTCTTCCACGAAGTACAAAAAAATATATTGTATTAGGAATTATTATTTCGGTAATTTTGAGTATAAGTATTGCGTTTTTTATGGAGTTCTTTGATAATTCAATAAAAACTCCAGAGGACGTAAAAAAATACATCCATTTGCCAGTTTTAGGAATAATTCCAGAAATTAGCCAGAATTTTATTAGTAATATTAAAAAAGATAAAAATATAAATTTTGATCCTTGTTTGATTGCGTATCTGAAACCTTCACACCAAATTACAGAATCTTATAGAACTTTACGAACGAATATAGAACATATTAACCCCTATAAACCAATCAAATCTTTACTAATAACAAGTCCATCTCCTTTTGAGGGGAAGACGTTAACTATTTCTAATTTATCAATTTTATTTGCCCAGAAAGGACTGAAAGTTTTATTAATGGATTTAGATTTAAGAAAACCCAAAGTGCATAAAGTTTTTGGTCTTAATAAAGAAACAGGTTTTACAGATTATTTAAATGATTCAGCTACAAATTATACTAAGTATTTGAAAACTCCTTTGTTAGATAATCATTATATTTTAACAATAGGGGATGAGGTCGATAAACCAGCTGAAATATTAAGCACTCAGGAGTTTAAAGATAGATTAGACTATTTAAAGAGCCAGTTTGATATTATTTTTATTGATACACCACCTGTCAATGTAGTAACAGATGCAGCATTGGTTTCTAATTATGTAGATGGTGTTTTATTGGTTCTCGTTTCGTTGCAGACTTCTAAAAGTTCTGCTAAATATAGTATAGAATTATTAAATAGAGTAAAAGCTAATGTCATAGGAGTTGTATTAAATAAAATTGCCATTTCCAGAAGATATGGTTCTTATGGATACTATTATTATAAAAGATATTATAAAAGTTATTATAGCTATTATAATAAAGATAAATAAATAGGTAATGAGGATAATTTTTATAGTTAAAAAGATTTAAATTATAGTTGCTATTGAATTTTTATAAAAGAAAAAAAAGGTACTGAAAATATCTTTCAGTACCTTTTTAAAATAATAAAATAGATGTATTATTTTTCAACTTTCTCTGCAATTCTTAGAAATGTCGCAGCGAATTTAACACCTTCTTCTGCTGCAGAAGCTACTGATATTAGCATACGAGGTTTTCCGTTTACTAAATGAAATGATAAAGTAATACCTTGATTTACAACGAAATTTGGGTCGCCAGCAACAGTTAAAATTTTATTTTTAACAGCGGCAGCCTTTACTTGTTTAACTAAATCAGGAGATGTACCTTTAGGTACAAAAACTATATTCGCATCTTTTATATTATTAATTGAAACAGATATTATTTTAAGTTTGTTTGAAGATGCAGCTGCCTTTTTTAAAATATCTAACATTGGGCCGCCATTTAATACTCCTATTGTATAAGTACTTTTAGGAGCCCCACCTACCTCTCTTATGAAAGATGTAATTTTAGTTAAAAGAACTGCTTGGATTTTGTCTGGACATGGATTCATTGCGAAAGCAGTATTTAACATAAAAATTGTTAGTAAGAAAAATAGCAAAAATTTTTTCATACTCACTCCTTTTTTCTTTTAAAATAATTATTTTTTTTATATTTGTCAATACTATATTAATAAA
>CAYLKS010000007.1:7546-79958 GCA_964384205.1 uncultured bacterium
TTTTATAGAATTTCTAAAATATAATTGTTTAAAATTAGTGCTTTACTTGCATTATCAGTTTAGCGGGAAAAATATGAAAAAAGTATTAATTTTAATTTTTTATTCTTAGAATGGAATTTCATATTTTTTTATGATAAGTTATTTATTATAGAGGAAGAGGGACATTAATGAAAAAATGTCCCTCTGTTACCCAATGACCTTCTGTTATCCTATCTATTAAATTTTTATAAATATTTTTTTCTTATAAAAAATATTCATTATTATTATCCAGAAGATAAGAAAAAAGAGAGCATATAATAAAGAAGCAAATTCCATTGAATTTAGGGCAGTTCCAATTGGAGCAAAAATGTTTTTATATATTATTTCTTTAAGAGACAATCCATTTATAGATAGTATGTCTAATATTTCATTAAATAATTCTGCTAAAAAATAAACAGTAATAGCATTAAGACCAAGCACCAAAAATGGTTTTATCCAGAAAGTGATTTGTTTTATTTCGATAAGCCAATAGCATAATCCAAGCAATGATGCTCCCATTCCAGCTGTTACAAAAACATAAGATATTGTCCATAAGTTTTTATTTATAGGAAACCAGATTGTTAATATATAGCCTATTATCATCATAACAGTGCCATTTACAAATAGATTGTTTGTAATATTGAGATGTTTTCCTTTATTTTTTCTGATAAAATCTCCAAGGAAATATCCAATTAAAGATGTTACAATAGCTGTTAGGTTACTTATTAAACCTTCTGGATCAAAGTTGCCAAGCCATAGATGTTCTTTTGAAAAAATAAGCCTGTCAACATATCCTATAATATTTCCTTCTTGAGTTAGGTTGCCAGTTCCATATCCTGGGAGAGGAATAAATTTGAGCAGTATCCAGTATATAGCAATAAGAGAAAATCCGAAGATATATCTACCTTTTGTTTTAAACTTTAATACTATAAGTGATACAAAGAAATATACAATTCCAATTCGTTGCAGTACACCATACCATCTAAGATTTGGTAAATCTGTGAGTAGATTGGAATTAAGAAATAATCCGATCAAGATTAAAATTATTGAACGTTTTACAGCATGCATAAGTAATTTTGTAGTATCAGCACCTGCTGCAATTCTTTTTTCAAAGGAAAATGGCATTGCGATTCCCATTATGAATAGAAAAAATGGGAATATCAAATCAGTTGGAGTAAGTCCATGCCATTTTGCGTGCTCAAGTGGTGGATAAACTGCAGACCATGTGCCTGGATTATTCACGATTAGCATTCCAGCAATTGTAATTCCTCTAAAAACGTCCAGAGATAAAAGGCGTTTACTTTTTTGGGATTCCTCACTCATGGTTTACTCCTTCCATTAGAGTTTAAGGTTTATTTTTGTTTTAGGAGTGATTTTCCCTGTTATTGCTTTCATTAAAGAATGTATTTGATATTCTGTATGGCCAAACATTATAAAATGCGTATTAGTTTTTTCATAATATTTTACGTCAGAAGGGGAACGTAGAGATGCTGTGATGACTTTATCCTGTTTTTCTTCAATTATCCTTTGTATTAGTTGTTGTTGTTTTTTAAAATAGAAGGCATTCATTGATAGAATAATTATTATATCTGGCCATTCAATTAGATCGAAAATAGAGTCAACTTCTGTTTCTGTAGGCTCCAATCCTATTGCAGAAACATGGAAGTTTTTTGTATATTCTGGAATAATTTTATTGAAATCTGGAATAGCAAAATTGGACTGATCCGCCGGAAATAATCTATGAAAAACAGGATGAATAATCAAGATATATTTTTCATTTAAGTTTTTTATAGGTATAAGATTTTTGCTATTTTTATATAAAATAATACTATCATCTGATATTTGTTGTACTTTTTCCTTGAATTCAGGAGTATTAAAATAGAATTTGCTTTTTTTAGGTTTAAAATTTTTATTTATCCATTTTTCTTTAAATTTTAATACATTTAAACAAGCGTTGTTGAGTCTTTCCTCTGATATTTTTTTATTTATAACAGCTTTTTCAATAATAGACGTAACATCTATATATTCTCCCATTGATAGAACAATATCTATTCCTGCATTAATGGAGAGTACAATACTATCTTCAAATGAAAAATACCTTTTGATAGCCCCCATGCCAATATCATCAGTGATTAATAATCCGTTATAATTCCATTTATTTCTGACTATATCAGTAAGTAGTTTTTTCGATAAGCTTGCAGGATATTTTTCATCTATAACTTTGTATATACAATGTCCGGCCATTATTGATGCTACATTTTGTTTAGCTAATTCTTTAAAAGGATAAAATTCTACATTTTCTAATCGTTTTAATGGATAATCGATAATATCCAATTCAAAATGTGTATCCTGTCGGAAAGGTAATATTCTTTGACCTGGAAAATGTTTTATGCAGGTAGCCACATGATTTTTTTCATGAGCTTTGCAAAAGGCGCTGGCAAGTTGAGTTACAAAAACAGGATCACTGCCAAAAGAACGATTATCAGGATATGGAATATGTGAATCATATAGAATATCTACAACAGGAGCAAAATTAAGAGCGATACCTGCATCATAAAGCTGTTTTGAGGTCATATAACCAGCAAATTTTGCGTATTCAATAGGTTTTTTTGATTCTCCAATTGCCATATTCCCAGGATGATGTATGGAGTTTATTAAACTATGTAACTGTCCTCCTTCCTGGTCGATAGAGATAAGAAGAGGAATTCCTAAATTACTTCCTTTGGATTTTTGCTGGAGATAATAGGTAAATTCTGCTAATTCTTCGGGTTTTCTTATGTTATTAGTTGTTAGATATATAAAGCCAGTTATATTATTGTCTTTTATTAATGAAATATAAGGTTCATTAATAGTGTTAAATCCTTTTATTTCTTGCATAACAAGCTGAGCTGCTTTTTCTCTGATTGTCATATTTTTTATAAGATTTTCTAATTTACCCATTTTATTCTCTCCTTATATTATTAATTTAAAAATGAAGCTATGAGTGCAATAAATGCTCCAGAAAGATTAATATCATTTTCATTACTTGCCCATGAATCTTGATGGTCGATATAACATTTCGCGGGTGGGGTATCAGGTTTTAATATTTTCCATAATGTTTCATCATCGTGGAGATTTTTGTTTGCTCCTTCTATTACCAGTCCTGGGACAGGCTCTTTGATATTATCTGCAATACTTTGGGCATGATGGGGGTGTTTTACTTCATTATTGTTACTTCCAGTTATAAAGATTTTTTTATTAATATTTAGCCCTAACATATAATTAATACAATTTTGAGCATAATGTTTTAATTTTTTATTTTTAAGAATAGTTGAGGCTGTTGATAAAATAAAACCATTGTCCATTACATATAAGTTTGAACCCCATATATATTCAGAAGAATCAAGGCCAATACCAAAAGGATCGATGTCCATTTTATGGATTAATGTAGTTGTGTAATTTTGCAATGCGTTAATAATTGTATTATAATTGGATTGAGATATTAATTTGTTATTGAGAAGTAGCAAAAAAGAACCAAAATTTTCCATATTATTCCAGAATCCTGGTTTTGAAAATAATTTGTGATTTTTAATATAATTTATGATTTCAGTTTTATAATTGTTGTTATCAGGATTGTTTATAAATAATGCACTTGCGAGCCAGAAGAACTCATCTGAAGGATTATCGTCAAAATATCCTGATGTTACAACTCCAGGAGGGTTTTTACATTTTAAAATTTTTTTCTGTTTTTTCATAAAAGACCATGCTAATTTGGCTCTATTTAATAAAGTGTCTGCAAATTGGGAATCAAAATTTTTAAAAATTATGCTGGCAGTGGCAAAACATGCTCCGACAGAAGCAGTTGATACGGATGTAACAGGCATTATATATCTTTTTGAGGTATTATCTTCTGGCATAATAAGATCAGAATAATCTTTTGGTGTTAATTTATGATAGACAGCTCCGTCTTCACGTTGCATTTTTAATAAAAATAGGAGTTCATATTTTGCTTCATCTAATATATCAGGTATATTATTTCCACTTTCTGGAATATTTGTATTATCGTTTTGCATTTTATTTCCCCATAGTAGATATGAAAGGAATATATATCCTAATGTATATGCCGCATTGTTAGAATATTTGCCAAAATCACCCGCATCATGCCAGCCTCCAGTTGTATTTTTATGTTTTTCAGGTTTGCCTTTTTCATTTAAAATTATTGCATCATTTAAATGACATTTTTTATGAGAAAATTTTCCGGCAAATTTTGGTTCTAAATCCATGCCGCATCTTTGATAAAATAACCCTTTTAATACTTTATAGTAATATTTGTTATATATATTGGGTTTTATTGCAAAAGGTTCGGATTTTTGTGATTTTATTTGTATATAGAAAATTCCTGTATCTTTAATGGAAGAAAAATCTGCTACATAGGCATCTATGCCAGCAATAGAATAGTTTTTATATTTTTTAGAAAAATTTCCTTTATAGATAATATTATTGTTTATATCTTTTACATAAAAAGAATCAAAAGGTATATCACTAATAAAAATTTTTTTAGAATCAGGTTTATAACCGATTAAATTAGTATAAATTTTTGCTATTGTTGTTGATATTAGAGAAATATAAAAAATAATTGAGTAGAGTATGATATTTTTTTTCATAGAACGCTCCTGTTGTTTAAACGTTTAAATAAATTTAATAATAATATATTGTAAAAAAAGGAAAAATCAAGAAAAAAAATAAAAATTTTTATAAAAAATTATTTTTTTACTTGACAAATGGAAAAAAAATATTAAAATTAGAAGTAAGATTGATTTAAGCGATTAAATAAAAGGAGTGGTGATGGTTTTTTTAGATTACATAGTTTTGGTTTTATTTTTCGTTATTTCTTTGTTGTTGGGGATTTTTCAAAAGAAAACAGGTAGTAAGTCTGTTGAATCTTATTTTGTAGGAGGAAGATCTAATTCATGGTGGTTGGTTGGTATATCTCTTGCTGCAGCATTTTTTGCTTCTGATACTCCTCTGGCGATTTCTGAAACTGTTCGTGGACCAGAAGGCGGTTTTCATGTAAATTGGTTCTGGTGGGGTGGAGTATTGCAAATGGTTTTAACAGTTATTGTTTTTTCCAGATTTTGGAGACGGGCTCATGTTGTTTCTGATAATGAATTTTTAGAAATAAGATATTCAGGTAAATCTGCGGCATTCTTACGAGGATTTAAAGCATTATATTTTTCTACTATTTATAATATAATTGTATTAGGATGGGTTATTAATGGAATGATTACTGTGCTTAGATATTTATATCCCGCAGGAGTTATGGAAAGTGTATATAATTTAGGAATTGTGTCTCTTTCCGGATATCAGATTGCAATAATTATTTTATTTATTCTGGTTTTAATTTATGTTTTAAGTTCAGGGTTAATGGGGGTGTTAGTTACTAATTTATTTCAATTTGTAGTAGCTTTATTTGGGGCATTTTTGTTGATGTTTCTTGTGATGACTCATGATGGATCAATAAAGGAAGTAAAACGTTCTATTAATGAGTCTTTTTATTATAGATTTGATTTGCCAGAAATAGATTTTCCAGAAGTTTATGCTAATCCAGATAAATATGATGGTAAAGTTTTTATTTATGGCAATATTAATAAGGCTTTTTTAACAGATGATCCTAAATTTAATAATAACGATATGAAGTTAGTTTTGAAATATGATCCTATAAATAAAAGGTGGTATAGGAATTTAAGATTGTATGTAGTGGATACAAATAGGTATTATTACACATATCAGGCAGGTGATATTAAGAAGAGTTATCATAGTATTTTTGTAAATGAAGATGGTCAAATTAAATGTATAGAAAATGATCCAGGAGCTATTTTGCCATATAAAAATCAGACTTTATCTATGATTCCGGAATTTGAATCTTTTTCTTTATCATCACCTTTTATGAAGTTTTTATTTATAATATTAATATTGTGGTGGAGTAATCATGAATCTGATGGTGGAGGTTTTTTTGCTCAGCAATTTTCCAGTACTAAAGATGAAAAAAATGGAATGTTTGCTGCTTTATTTTTTACTTTTTTACATTTTGTGATAAGGTTATGGCCATGGTTGCTGGTTGCTGTGATTTCGATTGTTTATTTTCCTAATTTGAATGAGCCCAAGGCATCATATCCTATTATGATAAATAATTTTTTGCCTGCTGGTTTCAAAGGATTGATGTTAGCATCATTTTTAGCAGCATTTATGTCTACTGTAAGTACGCACTTAAATTGGGGAGCCTCTTATTTTATTAATGACTTGTGGAGGCGTTTTATTCAGAAGGGTAAATCAGAATCTTATTATATTTTTGTTTCAAGGATTTATCAATTGTTTATAGCTATTGCTGCAATTACATTTTCATTTTTTGTACAGAGTATATTTTCTTTATGGATTTTGATTTATATGATGTCAAGTGGTTTGGGTTTGGTAATAATTTTAAGGTGGTTTCATTGGCGAATTAATGCCTGGAGTGAGATTTCGGCATTATTTTCATCATTGTTTTTTGCATTTTTATTTTGGGTGCCGGTTGATAAGCCAATTTTCCCCTGGATTTATTACCCTGTTGCTAAATTTTTTGGCGTGAACCAGCTTGAGATTACACATCAATTTATTCTAATAACTTTTCCGAGTATCATTATATGGATTATTGTAACTTTGCTTACTAAACCTGAAAAGCGTGAGGTATTAATAGAGTATTATAAGAAGGTTAGACCTGGTGGGAATTGGAAACCTATTGAGAATGAGATTAAAAAGTTTAAAACGGAAAATTCTGTATTGAGGTTGTCTATTTTTGCATGGATTATTGGTTCGATAATGATTTATACGGCGATGTTTGGAGTTGGTTATTTGTTTTTAGCAGAATATATTAAAGGGATAATTTTAATTATTGTATTTAGTGTTTGTGCATATATTTTAAATAAATTATTAGGGAAAATTGTAAATGTCTAAGATAAGAAAAAAAAGACTTGACAAATTATATTTAAACGATTATATAAATAATATGAGAAAAGTTACATTAAAGGATGTAGCAAGAGAAGCTGGGGTAACTCCTGCTACAGTTTCAATGATAATAAATGGTAAAAGAAATTTTAAAGAATCTACTATAAAGAAGGTTTTTGATGTAGTAAAAAAGTTAAATTATATTCCAGATGTAAATGCGAAAAGATTATCAGTAAAGAAGACTAATACAATTGCTTTTTTTGTTTATTATGTGAAGAGTGGATTCGAGATAGAAGTTTTGAAGGGGATAGAGAAAAATGCTACAGAAAATGATTATGATATTTTATTTGTTTCTAAGAAGAATCAGAAGAATGAATCTTATGATGCAATATTGAAGAATTTAATTTTAAGTGGTAAAGTAGACGGTATAATTAGCGTTTATTTTGATATTGGGGATAGCTTGCTTGAATTAATTCATGCTTTAAGATTTCCTTTTGTGATGTTAGAAGATATTTCCAAAAAGATAGATTCTGTGATAGTTGATAATAAAGGTGGGGGGTATCAAGCAGGAAAATATTTATTTAAGACCAATCATAAAAGAATAGGTTTGGTTACAGCTCCTTTTGATAATCCTACTATGAGGGAAAGATATGAAGGTTTTAAAAAAGCCTGCAATGAATATGGTTATTCTTTAAATCAGTCTGATATATTTTTTATAGAATATAAGGATGCTGATTATATTGGAAAAGGAAAATCTATTATTAAAATGTTACATGATCAAGGTAGGCTTAAAGATTTTGATGCGTTTTTTGTTCCTGCGGGAGATGAAATTGCTATTGGAATGGAGCTTGTATTGCCGGAATTTGGTTTTAATGTGCCCAATGATATATCTATTATAGGTTATGATGATATTGACATGGCTAAATTTGTATATCCTGCTTTGACCACTATAAGACAGGATTTAGTTGAAATTGGAAATATTGCCTTTGAATTGTTGCATGATAAGATGAAAAAAAGATATGAGAATGAGTTTTATGATTATGAGATCAGGAAAGAGTTGGTAAGAACGGATTTAATTGTACGCGATACTGCGTAAAGTGTGTTTTTTTATTTAATTTTTAACCGATTAAATAAAGGGGGTTCGTAATGAACTTTAAAAAATTGTATTTGCTTGTATTTCTGTTGGTTATGTTTGTAGGTAGTAGTTTTAGTGATTTAATACTTACAAATTGTGATTCATTAATGAGTAAGAATTTATTAGAATTGTCTAAAGATGATGAGTCAAGCGTTGTATTATCTGCTGTTGATGATTTTTCAGATTTTACAGAAGGTGTTGGTGCTTTGAAAGTTCAGGCTTCTTTTTCTGATATAGCTAATTCATGGGGTTCATGGGCTGATATGCTTTATAGCTTTGGTGCTGTAAAATCTTTTTTAGGTCAGACTGAGCTTGTTTTTTATATTAAAGCGGTTCAAAAACCAGCTAATCCTCAAGATTTTTATTTTGCAGTGTATTTTTACGATAGTTTATCAACATCTCCAAGTAAAGAATTGTGGCAGTATGAAGATGATGGTGAGTTATTTTCTAATATTGGTGATGGTTGGCAAGAAGTTAGATTTCCATTAAGTGAGTTTGTAATTCCTGATTGGTATAAAGAAGAAGGTGAATTAAATAATGAAAAATTTGATTTAAGTTCCATTGTTTCCATGGGGTTTAGTTTTGGTCCTTTGACTAATAATGCAGATAGTTTGGTGTTTTTATTGGATAATGTGCATTTAGAGAGTGAAGGGTTAGATTTTTATGTATTTTATAAGGATGCGCCACCTATTGGTGGTTTTATCACTAATGGATGGTCTGGCGGTACTGTAAATTCTGAATATACTGATGATGTATATCAAGGTGAGAAAGCTATTTATTGGACTGGTTCCGATGCATGGGATGGCCCAACAATTAATTTGCCTAATCCTGTTGATTTAAGCGTTTTAAGAGAAGAGGATGATACTTTATATTTTGCGATTAAAGTGCAGGAAAATACACCTTATATTAATGTTGTATTAGGAGATGATGATTATGATGGACCAGGACCTGATCAGGCTTATGATATAGAATTGGCACTTGATTCTACTTTTTATAAAGCAGATGGGCAATGGCATGAGGTTAAAGTGCCTTTACAAATGTTTCCTGATACAGGTTCTTTTTGGGTTTCTGAAGAGGTAACTTTATATGGTGCAGCTGATTATACAAGAATTAATAGAATTACTTTTACAACAGCAGAGGGGTTATTAGGAGGAGAAGTTGTTTTATTAGATTATATTCATGCAGGTATAGAAGTGATTGATAGTATTCCACCAGCGTCTCCTGCAAATGTTAACGTAGATGTTAGCAACAAATATATGAATATTATTTCTTGGTCTGATGTAGATGGTGAAAGTAATGAGATTTATAATGTTTATTATAGTTCTCAACCTATTAGTAGTTTAGAACAAGATGGGGTTCATTTATTAAAAGAAGCTATTGGCGAAGGTATTGGTACATTTGTTCATAAAATAGAATCGCCAATTAATGATAAAGAGGTTACTTATTATTATGTTGTAACTGCAGTTGATCAATCAGGCAATGAAAGTGCTCCATCTAATAGTATTGCTGCCACGAATATAGCAAGAGGAGTTCAGGCTATTATGCCTCCACCGGAAGATTTTGAACTTGACGGTGATGTTATAGAATGGGAAGAAGGTGGATATTGGGCATGGGAGCTTAGTGTTGAACAAGGAACTGCGTATAATACATCTTCTACAAATTTAGTAGAGAATGATAATGATTGTTCTGCAAGGGTTTGGGTTGCTATGGATAATGAAAATTTATATGTAGCAGCTGCAGTTGTTGATGATTCTTTATATTTTCCATATGAAGGTGAACAGACATGGATGAATGATGCAGTTGAGGTATATTTGGGATTATATCCTTATCCTGATAAATTGCATTCTACTTATATGAGAGGTGCAGAACCAGATTATCAGATAAGATTTACTCGAGGAGCCAAAGCATGGTTATATAATGGATATAGCGGTTTGGATGTAAATTTAGCAGAAACTGTAATTGAAGAAGCAGTTGATTTTAGTGGATACTATGTTGAAGCAACAATTCCTCTTGCAGCATTGACTACAGCAGATCCTGAGCATCCTGATTCTGTGTATGTTCCTGTTAATGGGATGAAAATTCCTTTTGATATTGTAATTTTAGATGCGCCAACTATTGGCAATGAACTTTTTGATAAGGGATTAGATTTATCAGGTGTTGCACCTGGTACTGGATGGCAGACTCCTTCTGCATGGACTTCAACTTATGTTTTGACAGAATTTGTTGAAAAAACAGATGTTAATGAAAATCATATTATTAATAAAAATAAAACAGTTTTATCTCAAAATTATCCTAATCCATTCAACCCTACAACAAAAGTTAAATTTACTTTAGCAAAAGAATCTAAAGTTTCTCTTATTGTCTATAATGTTTTAGGCCAGAAAGTATTAGAGCCAATTAAGAATAAAAATATGGCTCCTGGAACTTATGAACAACTTATTGATATGGGCAGATTTAATTCAGGTGTATATTTTTATAGATTAAAATATGATGACAAAACATTAACTAAAAAGATGGTTTTATTGAAGTAGTTAAGTATTTTTATCAAAAGGGAGCAAGGGGGTAATTCCCTGCTCCCTTTGTTTGAATAAGAGGTGTTATTATGAAAAAAGTTTTATTACTTTTTTTTACTATCGTGTTATTTTTCAATAGCTATTTGTATGCAGAGATTAAAATTTATATATCATATTATGGTTATTATTTAACAGGTTCTAAAGCTTTTATTTGCAATATTCCTTTTAGTGGATTTTTTATAAAAGATGCAGAAAATGGAAAAGTTGTTTATAATGGGAAATTGACAAAGAGTATAATAAAAGATAAAGCTACAGGAGAAAATTCTTATATAGGTGATTTTACAGAATTGAGAAAAGAGGGTAAATTTTTTATAGAATTATATGAAGGGATAAAATCGGATACTTTTAAAATATCTACGGAAGTTTATAATTTGGTTTTTCAGAAGGTGTTACATGGGTTATTCAGTCAAAGATGCGGTATGGAATTAGATAAAAAATTTATATCTTGCTGGAGCCATGATAAATGTCATTGGGACGATGCTGATATTTTAGAATATGATGGAAGTATATTAGGTCATAGAGATTTTGTGGGAGGTTGGCATGATGCAGGAGATTTTGGTAAATACTCTAATAATGGAGCATATACTGCTGGATTTTTATTAGAATCTTATCAAATTTTTAAAGATAATATTTCTAGTGATAGATTAAATATAGCAGAATCAGGGAATGGTATACCTGATATTCTGGATGAAGCAAAATATGAGATTGATTTTCTGTTGAAGATGCAACGAGATGATGGGGCAGTATATCATCAACTGAGATCAAAAGGATATGGAGCATTTATTATGCCTGAAAAGGATCCAGATATAAGATATACCATGCCAGTATCTTCTGCTTCTACAGCTGCTACGGGGGCATTATTTGCTTTGGGAGCAAGGATTTATAGAGAGTATTTACCTGAATTTTCTGATACATTAATGAGTAGAGCTTTATTATCCTGGGATTTTTTAGAAAAATATCCAGCAGGTGTTTATTATAACTTACCTCCTGGAGTAGAAGAAGGAGGATACCCTGATAGAAATTTTAAAGCTGAAAAATTTTGGTTGGCATGTGAATTATTTATAAATACAGGAGAAGAAAAGTATAGGGACTATATTAATGAATATGTAAATAGATATAATCCTTTGAAATTTTATTCTTCGTGGGATAATCCTTCAAATTTTGGAGGAATTTCTTATTTAGTCAATGAATTTGAAAATAAAGACTCAGATATTAATACTATTTTGTTAAATAATTTGCGTTCATTATGTGATAAAACAGTAGCTCATATTGATAGTGATGGATTTTTATGTCCTATAGAATATTACGATTATGGATGGGGATCAAATTTGTTTGTTTTGGATTTAGGATTTGATCTTGTGGTTGGTAGCAGGATTTTAAATGAAGATAAATATTTTGAATATGCTACAAATGCAATTTCTTATATGTTAGGTAGAAATATTAATGATAAAATTTTTATAACAGGTGAGCATCCCAGGGAGGTAAAACATCCCCATCATTCACAGTGTATTGCTGATAAGATAGAATTACCAGTTGAGGGATTGGTTGTAGAAGGGCCTGATGGTTCTATATATGATGATCCTGTATTACCTCAATATTTTACCAGATCAACCCCTCCTGCAAAATGTTATATTGATGATGATGGTTCATGGGCGTCTAATGAGCCGGATATTAATTTATTTGGTGC
The DNA here is from genome assembly GCA_964384205.1 of uncultured bacterium. Lineage (GTDB taxonomy): Bacteria > JAGOEH01 > JAGOEH01 > JAGOEH01 > CAYLKS01 > CAYLKS01. The sequence goes on from CAYLKS010000007.1 coordinate 19,920, forward strand.
TATGCTTGCTCTTTTATCGGGTTATGTTTCTTTTTATGATAATATTCAGGTGCCAGAGGTGGTATTAAATTCTCCTTTAGATGATTATTTAGAAATTAATGAGGATGATTCGTTAATTTTTAATTATAATTTAAATTTAAGCGATTCAATAAAATTTGTTTTTAGAATCAATGGAAAGACTTATTATAAGCTTGATAGTTACTATTCGGATACTTTAAATTTTTCTTTTAAATTTGGTAATTCTTTTGTAGGTAACAATATTGTTGAATTAATTTTTTATAATAAGAACTATATTTATAAAAATTTTGTAAAGGAAATAGTTGTTAATGATATAAATTTTGCGCCAGAAATAAATTTTATAACAAAGGATACCGTTGTTTATGTTGAGGATACTTTAAATATTGAGTTTGATATAACAGATAAAGATAATGATATGGTATTAGTTTATTTATATAAGGATGGGAAATTAATTAAAAGTTCTCTGGCATCGAGGTTTAGTAGTTATCAATACATTCCTTCTAATGATGATTTAGGGGCTCATATTTTTAAGATTAAAGCTAACGATGGTACATATGTTGTATATGATTCTATTGTGGTCCAAACTTTAAGTCCTACATCTATTAATGAAAGCGATAATTTATGTAATTCAGTTTTAATTTACCCTACTGTATTTAAAGATTTTATTATTATTGATAATTTGCCTGCGGGTAAGAGTTGTAATCTTGAAATATTTAATTTATTGGGGAAATTGGTTTATAGGGAAAGAGTATGTGTATTTAATAAATTAGTTTTATCTTCTACAAAATTATCTGATTTAAGTTCTGGAATTTATTTTATTAGAATAGATCTGGGGAAGCAGGTTATAACACATAAGATTATAAAAATAAAATAAAGGAGTAGGCAATGATGAAATATTTAAGGATTTTTTTCTTTGTATTTTTGGTGGATATACTGATGTTGAGTTATGTATTGTATGCTGGTACTACAGGTAAAATTTCTGGTAAAGTTAGAGATGCTAATACAGGAGAACCTCTTGTTGGTGCGAATGTTATTATAGAAGGAGTATGGCTTGAAGGAATAGAAGTTGAGATATTTGACAAGATGGGAGCAGCAACAGATATTGATGGAAATTTTTTTATAACAAATATAGCACCAGGCACATATACATTAGTAGTAAGAGTTATTGGTTATAAAACTCAAAAACTGAAAGTAGATGTTTCTGTAGATAAAACTACTTTTTTAGATATTAAGATGACAGAAGAGGCTATAAAAGGAGAAGAGGTTGTTGTTGTTGCTACAAAAGAGAGAATCCAAAAGGATTTGACATCATCTAAAAGTACTTTATCAGCTGATAGAATAGATGTTCTTGCAGTTGAGAATGTAAATAGTTTAGTTGATATGCAGGCTGGAGTTGTTGATGGCCATTTTAGAGGGGGAAGATTAGGAGAGGTTGCATATATGATTGATGGTGTTATGGTTAATAATGATTTTTCAAGTAGCAGAGAGTCCGCAGTTGATGTTGATCCCGAATCTGTTCAGGATATTTTAGTTATAAGTGGTACATTTAATGCTGAATATGGTAAAGCGATGAGTGGTATTGTAAATACTGTAACAAAGGAAGGTGGTAATAATTTTGTTGGTAAAATTCTTATGTATGCTGGAAATTATGTTTCTTCTCATGATAATATTTTTACTGGTATAGATAATAAAGATTTTAATAGAATAAAAGATTATAAATTCACATTTTCAGGACCAATTATTAAAAATAGATTAACTTTTTTTATTAATGGTAGATACAATAATGACGGTGGGTATATTTATGGAATCAGAAGATTTAATGTGACAGATTCTTCAAATTTTGAATCTATAAATTCAGCTGAGTGGTATAGCGAGCATACAGGAGATGGTAAAGAAGTTAGTTTGAATAATAGTTTATCTAAATCTGCTTTTGCGAAATTAACTTTGAGGCTTTTTTCAAATTTAAAAATATCTTTTTCTTCTATTTTGAACAGGAATGAATATAAAACTACCGGTGGATATTATGAATCTGGTATTACTGATAAGCAATATCATGGGGATGATGGTTGGATGTATAAATATGTACCAGATGGAGCTCCTACTTTGTATAATAATTCAGATTATTATGCGTTAGATATTAATCATGTTTTGACACCAGGATTGTTTTATAATTTGAAATTGATTCAGTATGAAACAGAAAATATGTGTTATGTTTATAAAAATCCTTTAGATTCAAGGTATGTGCATCCAAAGTATAGTTATTCTCGTCCTGGTTTTTATACAGGAGGGAATTATAAGTTATGGGATCATAATGGATTTATAAAAAAGACATTAAAGTTTGATTTAAATTATCAATTGAATATTATTCACGAGTTTAAAACTGGATTTGAATATTCTTTGAATACAGTTAAAGTGAAACATTATGATATAATTAATGGAAATACTACCAATAGCGGTGAATTCATTCCTAGAGTAATGGATGATGAAAGTTTTTATACAGAAGTTTATACAAAGGAGCCGAGAGAATTTTCGGCATATTTACAAGATAAAATGGAATTTAAAGAGATGGTTATTAATTTAGGTGTGAGATTTGATATGTTTGATCCTGCTTCAAAATATCCGACAGATTATAGAAATCCGGATAATTCTAATATGGCTGTGACATTTAGAAGTGAATATAAAGATGCAGAGATTCAGTATCAAATAAGTCCTCGTTTTGGCCTTGCCTATCAATTAGGTTCTGCGGCATCACTTCATTTTTCTTATGGTCATTTTTTTCAGATACCTGGTTTTTATAGTTTATACAAAGAGCATAATTTTCATGTGAGTAGTTATAATTATGAGACTCAAATGGGAAATCCAAGACTTAAAGCAGAAAAAACAGTTAGTTATGAAGTTGGATTGCAGCAAGAAGTATATAAAAATTTTGTTGTAGATGTTTCTGTTTTTTATAGGGATATTTATAATTTGTTAACTTTAAAGTCTGTTCAAACTTATGATGCAAGGGTTTATGGATTATATGATAATTTGGATTATGCAACAGCTAAGGGAATAATTTTAAATGTAGATTATCAATATGATAGATTGTTTTTTAATTTTAATTATTCTTTGCAATATGCAGAAGGTGAAGCAAGTAATCCAAAACAGTTTTTTTTAAAAGCAGGTACAGCAGATCCGGTTATAAAATTAACAAGGCTTGATTATGATCAGAGGCACACATTAAATGCTTCTGTTGGTTATAAATATAAAAATTTAGATGCGAGTTTGATTCTTAACTGGAATTCTAATACACCTTATACGTATGAGCCTAAAGTTGATTCATATTCTGCAAAAGCTGATATTCCAGAAAATAATTCTGATATGCCATCGAGATTCAATGCAGATTTTAGTTTACATTATAATTTTAATATTACAAAGAAGATAAAGACAAAATTTTATTTAGAGGTTTATAATTTATTTGATAATTTGAATGAGAATGCTGTATTTTCTACAACAGGGCGAGCAAATTCCAGTTTAGATGTTGAGACATTAAAAGAAAATTATAGAAGTGATTTTACTACTTTGGAGGAATTTTTATACAGGCCAGATTATTATTCTCAGCCGCGAATGGTTAAAGTAGGTTTATCTTTTAATTTTATTTATTAAAAGGAGTTAGAATATGAAAGAATATAAATTAGTGTTATTTTTGCTGTTGTTTTTTAATGTAGCCATATTTGCCCAGACAGAGAATTATATAAATGAGCCTGCTGGTGATCCGAACTGGGTTAAGGTAGGATTTATGAATGGGAATAGAGTTAGTTTAAAATTTTTTAATAATACACAGCTTGGGGATTGGCCGGCAACAGATGGTTCTGAATGGCCTATTGGTTCTGGTATAAAAATGAATGATGGAATAGCATTGTTAATTGGTGAAAAATTAATTATTGATGAAAATGGGAATGTTTTGCCTCCTGGTTCTATAGGGGCAGATACTTTATATTTTTGCCAGACTCATTATAGAGAACATCAGGACAAGGATCCGAATACCGGGTTGGTATGGGGCTTTTATCCTGTGCCTGGATATTGTAATCCAAATTTTGATACGCCTGCATTGAGTGATGAACCGAATTCTTGGCCTGTTACAGTATGGCCTGATCATCCTGATTGGGTTGATGCAGAAGGCAATATAGAGTGGAATGGTTTTTTTGGTAGAGGGAAAACAAATGCTGATCTTGAAACTTATTTTGTAGTGAATGATGCATTAGATTTTGAATATATAGATAAATTTGATCCCTTTCATGGACAGAAAATTATTATTGATTCATCTGGAAATCAGCATAAATGGGGTGGTCTTGGGCTAAGAGTTGGCGTACGTGGTTTTCAGTGGTCGAATCCTATGGCAAGAGATGTGGTATTCTGGCATTATGATTGTACCAGTATGTCTACAAATAATTTATATGAAACAACATTGGGTTTTTGGGTAGATAATAATATTGGTGATGAAGGTGATGATGAAATTGGAATATATCTTGCTGCGCCTATTAATATGGCTTATGCCTTTGATAGAAATGGTGTTGGTAAAGGAGGTATTCCTGTTGGAGTTGCAGGTATTGCATATCTTGAATCTCCGGGAATTCCCTGGGATAGTAGAGATAATGATAGAGATGGAATTATAAATGAAAAAAGAGATAATGATGCAGGAGAATGGACAGAAAATCCTTTAGAAGGTCCAGACGGTACTCAAATTGATAGAAACAAATTTGAAAGTTTTTATAAAAGAAGACCGACTGCACACTGGACTGGTGATGAGGATCAAGATTGGAGGCCTTATGATGATGAAAATAAAAATGGGAAATGGGATCCAGGTGAATTTATTTATGATGATGTTGGTTCTGACGGTGTAGGACCAGATGATGATAATTATTTTGGTCCTGACCCTGATGGTACAGAAGCTAATGGAAGACCAGATCAAGGAGAACCTAATTTTGGGCGAACTGATAAAGATGAATCGGATCAGGTTGGTTTAACTGCTTTTAGAATGTTTCCTGTGGATGATTCACCAGATGCTATTTGGTTTAATAATGATAAAACAATGTGGGATATTTTTACTGGTGGATTAATTGCAAATTCTTCAAGCGGAAATTTGATCGAGGTTTTTTCTTCAGGACCATTTTTGATTAAAGAAGAACAGACAGAGCGTATTTCGTTAGCAATGGTTAATTCCTGGGATTTTCCATATAAAAATTTATCTGATCCTCAGGTGCCTTTGTTAATAAAGAAAAAAAATACAGTTCAAAATATATATAACAATGATTATCAATTTGCAAAGCCTCCTACAATGCCAACATTAAAGGCAATTGCCGATAATGGCAGGGTGATTTTAACATGGAATGATATAGCAGAATCTTCAAAAGATCCGTATTTGGATTATATTAATGATTTTGAAGGGTATAAAATTTATAAATCTACAGAACCATTTTTTGATGAACCTATGGTTATTACAGATGGTATGGGGAATCCTTTATATAGAAAACCTGTTGCTCAGTTTGATAAAATTGATAGTATTACAGGTTATTCAGACAACCCGGTAGATGGAACAAGTTATTATTTAGGTGATGATACTGGTTTACAACATTTCTGGATTGATACAGATGTTCAAAACGGCAGAACATATTATTATGCTCTTGTAGCATATGATTTTGGATATGGAGATCCATATTATTTACCTCCATCTGAAAATACTATTGTTCTTAAGGTGGATGAACATGGTAATGTAGTTAAAAAAGGGAAGAACGTTGCTGTGGTTACTCCTCATTCTACAGCAGCTGGTTTTGTCCCTGGTGATATTGCTTTTGTTGAGCAGGAACATATGGTAGGTACTGGCCAAATTTTGGATTATAGTATTTTCAATCCTCTGGAATTAAAAGAAAATCATAGATATTTAATTAAATTTAAAGTTAATAGATATATGAATTATTCTCCAAAAACTTTTAAATATGACAATACAGAATATTGCATTATTGATTTAGATGACGAACAACAGGATACTGTTATTCAGTGGTCTACGGTGTATGATACTGTCACCACAGATGTGTTCGATGGTATTCAGTTAAAATTAAGATTATTTAAAACAAAATTTTGGAGCGATACTTTGCCGGGGAATGGCTGGGTGAATGGAGATGCTTATATAAGAGTAGAACCCGGAATAAAAATCGAAAGAATACCATGGGATTATGATATTATTTTTACTGATGATACTATCTATTCAACATCTGATGCTATATCAGCTTATAGAGGAGTTCCTACTTTAACTAATTATAAAGTTCCTTTTTATGTAATAAATCGTAATTTTTTTACAGAAAGTGGTGAACCTGATACTGCTTCTTTATTAGTTGTAGATCAGGATCAAAATGGTGTTCTTAATCTTGATAAAGACTTTTTAATTATTGGTGAAGAATATAAATCTGGAACGAGAAGAAAATATAATGATGGTTTTAAAGTATTTTTTGATTCTACAGGACAGAATTTACCTAAAGCTGAATATATTTATCAGATAAGGCAGCAAAGGCCATTTTTAGAAACAGATAGTTTGATGATTAAAGTTACAGAAACTAAAAATTTTGATAGAGAAATTGCTAAAAAGAATCTTGATAAAATAACAGTTGTGCCAAATCCTTATATAGTTACCAATATGATGGAACCAAGAATTAGAGAAGGATACAATCAGCAAAGGAGATTATTATTTAATAATCTGCCTGCAAAATGTACAATTAGAGTTTATACAATAAGTGGAAATTTAGTAAAAACAATAGAAGTTAATAATGAATATTCAAATGGCTCTTATCATTGGGATATGCTTAATAATGATGGTAAAGAAATAGGTTTTGGAATTTATTTATATCATGTGGATGCTCCTGGTGTTGGTGAACATATTGGAAAATTTGCAATAATTAAGTAGAAATAAAGGAGTTTGAAATGAATAAGTATATAATGATATTTTTAGTTTTATTATTTATGACCAAAGATTTTTATGCAAGGACAAATACAGGAACAACTGTTGCGAATTTTCTTGAAATCGGTATGGGAAGTAGAGTAACTGCTATGGGAAATGCAGGAGCAGCTATAAGTAAAGATCTTTTTTCCATGTATTGGAATCCGGCGGGGTTATCTTTTGTTAATTATAATACTTTTTCTGTTATGAATTTGCCCTGGGTTTCAGATATAAATATTAATTATATTTCATTAGGTGTACCTGTCCAGAATGTTGGAACTTTTGGTATTAGTATAACTTCATTATCGATGAATGATATGAATGTTACTACACTTGAATATCAAGAGGGTACAGGCCAGACCTTTACATCCAGTGATATTAATTTTTCTTTAGGATTTGGTAGGAATATTACAGATTGGTTTGCTTTTGGATTTACCACAAACTATATTTATGAGAAAATTTATATGATGTCAGCAAGTGCATTTTCTGTAAATTTGGGTGTTCATATTAATACTTATTTCTTTTCTCCTACGGGTGATAGAAAGGATGGTATGGAAATTGGTATGTCTATCAGTAATTTTGGTACAAAGATGCAATTATCTGGTTTAAATACCTTGATTCCTGCTGATATTAATCCAAATGAAGATGGTAATAATGACAGAATTAAATCTTTTTTAGGAACAGATCCATGGCCATTGCCTCTTTATTATAGAGTAGGATTTGTTCTTCATCCTATTGTTTCTGAAAAGCATAAGTTAAATTTTGCATGTGATGCAGTGCATCCTAATAATAATACAGAATTTATAAATTTGGGGACAGAATATATATTTTCTCCTAATAGATTTTTTGATTTAGCATTACGAGCGGGATATGCTTCTTTATTTAAGAAGAATTCAGAAGAAGGGTTGACTTTTGGTGCAGGATTGAAATTCTCTTATGGAAAATTAAGTTTTAGCTTTGATTATTCTTATAATAATTTAAATAGATTAAGGTATGTTCATAGATATACTTTTAATATTTTTATGTAATTGATGTTTTTATATCTCCCCCCTTAAGCCCTCTTTTTTAGAGAGGGCTTTTTGTTTTTCAGAAAATATAAATTTTTATAAAATTTTTTTTATTTGATATATTTTTTTTATATTATATTATTAACGGGATATTTTTATTAATTTTATGCAGGGATTAAAGAGATTATGAGTCGTAGCAGAGAATTATTTACTAATTTCTTTGAGAGATGGAATAATCTCGCTTTTTTAGAGATTAGTATTGATAAAACTATATTAAATTATAATTCAGGTGCTGAAAAGATATTTAAATATAGCAGAGATGAGATTATTGGGAAAGATTTTTCTATTTTGTATTTGAGAGATTCTAAATCGATGAATTATGATTATATTTTTTCAGCTCAAAAGTTTGAAGGAGAGGTTTTATTTTGTGATAAAGAAGGTAAAGAAAAATGGGTATTTTTATTTGCATCTTTTTTATCTCAAAAAAAAGAATATATTCTTGTTGCTATAGATATAACAGATTTTAAACGACTTATAAAAGAATTAGAAAAAAAGGTAGATACACTGGAAAAGATTAAGTTTGCGGCAAAAAATGGAGTATGGGATTGGAACTTACTTACTAATGAGGTGTATTATGATGAAGTATATTATAAAATGGCAGGATATGATCCTGGTGAATTTCCCCCAAGGTTGGAAGAATTTAAGAAAAGAGTGCATCCTGATGATATTAATAGAGTAATGAAATCAGCTAAAATGCATATTGAGGGTAAAACACCACGATTTGAAGAAGAGTTTAGATTTAAAAGAAAAGATGGTTCATGGATGTGGATTTTAGGTAAAGGTGTTATTGTAGAAAGAGATATCTATGAGAAGCCTGGAAGATTTATAGGAATACATATAGATATTACTAAATTAAAAGATGTGGAAAATAAGTTAAGAGAAAAGGAAGAGCAATATAGGAGAATTTTTGAGGTATCACAGGATATTATTTTTGTTACTGATAGTAAAACAGATAAGATTGTAACTATTAATTCTACAGCTTATAAATTATTGGGTTATACAGATGAGGAATTTTTTAATCATAAAGTAACTTATTTCTTTAGAAATCCTGAGGACCGAATAGTTCTTTTTAAAGAAGTTAGGAAACGTAATGGGCAAATAAGTAATTTTGAGGTAGAATTTAGGAAGAAAGATGGTTCAACATTAGTAGGCTTGCTTTCTGGTAGAAATGTATATGATTATAAAGGTAATATTATAGGTTTTCATGGTACTATCAGAGATATAACTAATTTGAAAAAAATACAAATGCAGCTTGCCCATTCTCAAAAGATGGAGTCGTTGGGACTGTTAGCAGGAGGGGTAGCCCATGATTTTAATAATCTTTTAACAGTTATAAACGGCTATTCTGAAATGATTTTAATGAATTTGAAAAAAGGGATGCCTTTGTATGATAATGTTTCTTCGATTTTGGAAGCAGGGAAAAAAGCAGAAAGTTTAGTTAAACAATTATTAGCTTTTAGCAGAAAACAGGAGAGTGATTTTAGAGTGTTGGAACTTAATGAGATTATATCTTCTTTAGAAAAAATGTTAAGGCGGACCATAGGAGAGGATATTGAATTAAAGTTTTATTTTTCTAAAAATATTTCATATATAAAAGCTGATAAAACTCAAATAGAACAAATTTTGATAAATCTTGTTGTTAATGCAAGGGATGCTCTTAGGGCTTTGAAAGAAGATAAGAGGAAGAAATATATTATTGTTGAAACTGGAGAGACAGTATTTGATGAAAAGGCAATTTTAGATAAGCCTGGGGCTAAACCTGGTAGATATGTTTATTTTACTGTTTCGGATAATGGTATTGGTATGGATAAAAAACTTCAGAAAAAAGTTTTTGATCCTTTTTTCACAACAAAAGAGGTTGGTAAAGGGACTGGCTTGGGGCTTTCTATGGTCTATGGTATTGTTAAGCAGCATGGGGGGTATATTTATGTTTATTCAGAGCCATTGGTGGGTACGATGTTTAAGGTTTATTTTCCTGCTATTGTTCCTGAACAAGAAATGAAAGAAGAAAATAAGAAAATAGAAATTAATCCTTATGTTAGAGGAAATGAAACAATTTTGATTGTTGAAGATGAAGAAATAGTTAAAAATATTGAGTTAAATATTTTGGAAATGTTTGGTTATAATGTTTATACTGCTAAGAATGGAAAAGAGGCATTAGATTTTTTGAAGAGGCATAATGATATTAAAATAGATTTAATTGTTACGGATATGGTGATGCCAGAAATGAATGGAAAAGATTTTATTGAGAAAGCATTGGAGTTTAGGGATGATTTCAAGGTTATTTTTGCTTCAGGATATACAGATTCTTATTTTTTTGATACTAATTTGTTGACTAGAAAAAATGTTAAGTTTATTCATAAACCTTTTTCTGTAGAGGATTTTTTAAGAATAATTAGGAGTGTTTTAGATAATAAATAATTATTTAGATTTTTAAATAAATTTATATAAATATAAAAGAGCCAGCTTAATAAAAAAGTGCTTGATTAGTTTAGATTTTTTATTATTATTATAATAAAGTAGGCGATAAGGTGGAAAAATGGATTATGTTTTCATTGCATCAGAAGCACATCCTTATATTGATACTGGGAGTCTGGGTAAATTTGTTTATTTTTTTATAAAGGGAATTAGTAAAAGAATGAACAGTACTATTTTGATATTGCCTTTTTATAAAAAAATAAAGAATATGAGCGCGGAATTTAATATTAAAGAGGCGGGATTCGATATTGTTGTTAATATGATGGGTATTGAGATTAAGGCAAGTATATATAAAGCAGATTGTGAAAATTATGTTGTATATTTTATAGACAATGATGAATATTTTTATAGAGAATATTTATATAGTGTTGGAAATAAAGAATATGTTGATAATGCTGAAAGGTTTATTTTTTTCAACCAGGCAGCGTTAAATTTACTGATTAAGTTAGAATGCAAGCCAGATTTGATTCATACGATTGATTGGCAGACAGGTTTGATACCTGTGTATTTGAAAACAATTTATAAAAATTTTTTCCCTAATACTACAAGTATTCACACTATTTATAATCCTATTTATCAGGGGGTATTTTCTCAATTTGATATGCCATTGACAAATCTTCCATGGGATTTGTTTACACCGGATAAATTGGAGTTTTATGGTAAATTGAATTTTTTAAAAGGAGGCATAATATTTAGTGATGCTATTGTTGTTCCAAGTGAAAAATTTGTAGATGAGGTAATAATGCCGGATTTTGGGTTTGGTTTGCATGATGTTTATAAAATTTATAAATATAAATTAAAAGGTATTTCTATAGGGTATGATAATGAAGAATGGAATCCTGATCGAGATATTTCCATAAAAGCTACTTTTTCAGCAGAGTCTGTTGAAAATAGAGTGGAATGCAAGAAGCATTTATTAAGGAAATTTGATTTGATAGAGGATAATAGGCCTTTAATTGGTATTATAAATAGATTGACAAAAGATGAAGGTATAGATTTTATTATAGAAAATAGTGATGAACTTTTGAAAAGAAATGTCAATTTAATTTTTATTGGAGAAGGTGATGTTGAATATGAGAATAAAATTTTAGATATAAAATCTAAATTTAATAGAAATTTTGTTTTTCTTAATAGATTTAATCAGCAGGAGATTAAAGATTTTTTTGCTGGAATAGATATTTTAGTAAAGCCATCATTGGTAGAACCAGGTGGACTTTCTCAATTGTATGCTATGAGATATGGAGCTTTACCATTGGCTTCTAATATAGGTGGATTAAAAGATAGTATTATTAATATTTTTGATAATTTTGAACATGGTAACGGTTTTCATTTTAATCCTGGAAATAAAGAAGATTTTTTCTTTAAATTGGATAAAGTTATTGGTTATTATTATAATAATATTGATGATTGGAAAAGGTGGCAAAAAAATGCTATTTTAAATAAGCATACTTTTGATAAAACAATTGAAGAATATTGTAAGCTTTTTGAAATATTGACTGGCAAGAAAGGATGTAAAAAATGAAAAATATTAGTTTTAAATTAAATGATATTTTTGATTATATTGATAAACAGGTGTTTGATTCTTATCTTGATAAAATAGTTCCTGTAGAGCAAAAGCTTGATCCTGAAAAAAATGATTGGACTGGCTGGTATAATTTACCGGAATTTTATCCAAATTCTGATGAATTTGCCAAAATTTTGGAAACTGCAAAAGAAATCAGATCTTCTGGTGATTATTTGGTTGTTATCGGAATTGGTGGTTCTTATCTTGGCGCAAGAGCTATCATTGAAGCTTTAACCATGCCATTTGAACATAGTAAGGTTATTTTTGCCGGATATAATTTAGAACCGGAATATCTTGATAAGCTATTGAAGTTTTTAGCTGATAAAGATTTTTATATTAATGTTATTTCAAAGAGCGGTACTACAATAGAGCCTTCTGTTACTTTTAGATTTTTGAAACAGTTATTAGAGAAAAAATATAATGTACAGGAGGTACAAAAAAGAATTATTGCAACTACGGATAAAAGCAAGGGGCTGTTAAGAGAGCTTTCAAATAAAAATGGTTATAGGACATTTATTATTCCGAATAATATTGGTGGTAGATTTTCAGTATTAACACCTGTGGGGCTTTTACCTATTGCTGTCGCTGGTTTTGATATAAGGAAATTATTGGAAGGAGCTTTTGTAGTTCAGCAGGAATCATTAATAAAAGATATGGATAAAAACTTTGTTTATCAGTATGTTGCAGTAAGAGATATTTTGTATAATAATGGCAAAAAAATAGAAATTTTATCTTCTTTTAATTCTTCATTAAGATATTTTTCTGAATGGTGGAAACAACTTTTTGGTGAAAGTGAAGGTAAAGATAATAAGGGATTATTTCCAGCATCAACTGTTTTTACGACAGATCTTCACTCATTAGGACAATGGATACAGGATGGTCCTAGAATTATTTTTGAGACATTTTTGTTTGTTAATCAAAGCAATATTTTAAATTTTCCTGAAGATAAAGAAAATATAGATCAATTGAATTATTTAAAAGATTTTGATGTCAATGAAATAAATAAAAGGGCATATTTGGGGACATTGCAAGCTCATCAAGATGGAGGTGTGCCTTGTTTAAGCTTCGAAATTGATAAAATTGATGAATTTGTTTTAGGGGAATTGATATATTTTTTTGAAAAGACAACAGCTTTGAATGGTTATTTATTGGGAGTAAATCCTTTTAATCAGCCAGGAGTTGAAGCATATAAGAAAAATATGTTTAAGCTATTAGGAAGGCCGGGATATTAAATGGAGACAGTAGTTATAAATGGTATAAAATTGCATCTTAGTTCTCCGGAGGATATAACTATAGAATGGATTGGGATGCAGGAATATATTAATGATATTCTTGCAGCATGGATTGTTTTAAATGATAAAGATATTCCTATGATACCTCGATTATTAGGTAAGCCAGGTGTAGGTAAAACAACCCTTGCTATTGCTGCTGCAAAACGAATAAAAAAACCAATATATATATTTCAGTGTACGAGTGATACAAGGCCTGAGGATTTATTAATTACTCCATATCTTGATGAAAACAGCAAATTATCATATTATGCGAGTCCGATCGTTACAGCTATGATAAAAGGAGGGGTTGTTATTCTTGATGAGGCAAATAGAATGAATGAAAAATCATGGGCATCACTTGCTTCTCTTTTCGATTATAGAAGAAGTATTGAAAGTGTTATTACTGGATTAAAGATTAAAGCTCATCCTGATTTTAGATGTTGTGTTACAATGAATGAGGATGCTTCAACATTTGAGGTGCCGGACTATATTATTAGCAGATTACAGCCTAAAATAGTGCTTGATTTTCCTGAGATTGAGGAAGAAGAAAAAATTTTGAGATATCATGTTGATTTCGCTCCGGATAGATTAATTCAGTTATGTGTTGATTATCTTCAGAAAGCTCATGATTTGGATTTGGATTTTTCTACACGTGATGGTATTCATTTGTTAAGATATACATTGAAATTGTTAGAGTTTAATCAAACTAAAACTATAGATGAACTTTTTTTAGAGTCTATAAGAAAAAATTTGGGTGAAGATGCTATTGATCTTGATAAACTTGCAGAAAAACAAAAATTGAAAATACCTGATAATTATTATGAATTTTCTAACTGGACTGATAATTTATCAGAGTTTTATGATGGGTTTCAAAATTTAACTGATTTTCTTAATAGTAATTCAGATGATGATTTTATTGATGATGAAGATCCCCCGGATGATCAAGATTAATCTTTGATGATTAAAATTAAGAATTTATCTAAAAAAATAAAAAATAAAGTTATTTTAGAGAATATAAACCTTTCTGTTGATATTTATAGTGCAGTTGCAATTTTTGGAGAAAATGGGTCGGGTAAAACTACTTTAATTAATATATTGTCTGGAAATGATATTAATTTTTCAGGCTCTTTTATAATAGATAAGAATGTAAGGGTTGGATATGCTCCTGAGAAAATAAATTTTTTCCCTAATTTGACTGTAAGAGAATTTTTAGATTATTTTGCAGTTTTAAAACATACAGATAAACAATATTTTTTAAAAGATTTAAAAATAGATTCGTATTATAATTATTTAGTAAAAAAACTTTCAAAAGGTTACTTACAAAGATTGAATATTGCTCAGGCAATTATTGATAATCCACAAATAATTTTTTTTGATGAACCTGATAATGGAATAGATGCATTTACTCTTGATGATATTAAAAATTTAATTTTAAATATAAAAAAAGATAAAATAATATTTATTTCTTCACATAATTTTGATTTTTTATACGATATTTGTGATTTTTTTATTATTTTGAAAAAGGGAAGATTAATTTTTGCAGGCTATAAGAATGATTTATTAGATTTTCTTATATCTAAAATACAAATAATTTCTTTTAATAGAATGTTTGAACAGGATATGAAAGAAAAACTTAAACATATCAAATATGAAATTTTTAGTTTAGATGAAAATCAGGTTATGATTTTATTTGAGAGAAATGAATATAATGTTAAAGAATTTAGGTATAATGTTGAGCATATAATAAAAAGGAATAGATATATTGATGATAAATTTTTATTAAAAATACTTAAATTTTGCTATGAAAAAATTCTTTAGATTGGTTAAATATGAAATAATAAATAATCTTGTTACAAAATGGTTTTTTATTTCTTATGTTTTTTTTGTACTATTTGTAGGTATAGTAACTTATATTTATTTAAATAACTTACAATTTTTTTACATTACGTTTTCAAAAGGATTTTTTATTAATTTTGATATTGATCCTATAAGGCTTTTTGTAATACCATACAGCAAGATAGTATATTTTATTTTTGTTTTGTATATTCCCTTGATTGTGTATAAGTTTTTTTCTTTTGAATATAAAAGCGGGATTTATAAGATTTATGTTGCTTCAAAAATAGATATTCAGAGAATATTTCAGAGTAAATTTTTTGTAATTTTTTTATATTATTGTTGTTTGCTATTTTTTAGTGCTTTTTTTATTATATTTGTTAATTTTTTCTTTAGAATAGAAATTTGGCAGGTAATATTATTTTTATTTAATTTTATTTTGATATTTTGTTATTTATTTTTCTTATTTTTTTTATTAATGGTACTTCTGCGGTTTTCTGTAGTTTCTATTTTTTTAATGTTTATATTATTGCTTTTAGATTTTTATTATATAAATTTTTACGAATATTTTTTTTCTATGATTTATGGAATTGTAAATTTATATAAATTATTTGTTGTTTTTTTAGTTTTATCGTTTTTAGGTTATTTTATACAGCAGGTTTTGAAAAGGAGATTTAATTTTAGATACTTTTTAATCCTATTGTTTTTGGGTATATTTATTGTTATTATATCTAATAAGTTTTTGTTTTATCAGTTTGATTTAACATCAAGTAAAAAATATACACTTCCAGATTATTTAAAGAGTAGTTTACAAAACTTTAAAGGTTCAGTATCTTTATTTTTGTTTACTTCAAATGAGAATTATAAAAATCGAGCTTGCTTGAAAGAAAAATTTATAAATTTTAGAGATAAAGTAAAATTTAATGTAGTTAATATTGATAAATATCCCTCACAGGGGGAAAAGTTTAATATAAAAGATTATGATAATATCGTTTTAATTTATGATAAGGATACATTATACTTGCCATTTGTAGATGAAAGACACTTTTTGGCATCGATTAATTCTTTTCTGAATAATGAAAATATTGATGTGTTGATTTTATCTCAGTATTCTAAATATATAAAATTTAGCAAGTATTTAGAAGAGAAGTTAAAGTTTTCAAATATTAGATTAATTAGTAGGAGCATACTGGATAAAAAAATAAAAATATGTATGATAGTTGGGTTAAAGGAGAAATTATCTCAGCAGGATGTAGCTTCTTTAATGAAATATATTAAGGATGGAAATAATGTAATAATGTTGAATGATCCATCGAATGTAGAATTTGCTCAGCCTTTATTGGAACGAATTGGTATTGAAATTGATACTAATATTTTGAAAAATGATTCGAGGGATATGTATTCTCAAGAAGCTTATGTTATCCGTGTATCTGGCCATAGTGGGTTTATTAAAACAAAATCACCATATTATTTTCCTATAACATCAAAAATTTTATATCCTGATAATTCATTTTTTTCTGATATTTTGATTACATTTGATTCTGATAATAAGGATTTTGTTCCTGTTGGTATAAAATATACAGATAATGGAACATTTATTTATGTTAATGATACAGATTTTTTGAGAGATAGTTATATAAATGCTGGCAGTAATAGTCAATTGCTTATTAATTTAATTTATTTTATAAATAGGGTTGAAACAAATTATAAGGAAGATAATTTTAGTATTAGAAAAAATATTCCTGATAATAATACACTTTTGAGAAGTGTTGTTTTTTTTATGATTGTTATTCCATTGTTAGTGATGGTTGGTTTTATTATTTTATTTAGAAGGAGTAAAAAAGTTTGAAAGTTTTGATATGGATTCTGGGGATTATTTTTTTATTTTTATTTTGTTCGCATAACAAACCAAAAGAGAATATAGCCGTTATAGATTATTATATTGGGGAAGACAGTATATTAGTAGAAAATATTAATAATAATTGGCTTATTAATAAAAAGTATCCAGGAGATAAATTTATTATTGAAAGAATTATAACTTTTTATGATTCATTAGATAATTTTAGAAATTTTAAGTTAGAAAAAAAAGAAGAATATTTAGGAGGCAAAAATATTAAGATGATAATAAATTTTGTTGATACATTATTTATTGGTAGAAAACATCCTGTAAAGAATTTGTATTATGTTGTTTATAATGGCATGGTTTATCTTGTGCCTTTTAGATATATTGTTCAATTTCCCACTTCCTTGGTAGATTTTGTTGATAAAAATCAAATTGTAGATAAAAGTAAAATCAATAATATTGTAGTCCATTGTAATAATCGTGATTTTGTGTTTTTTAGAAAAAAATCTAATCTCTGGTATTTTGGACAATTTAGAGCAAATAAATCATTAGTTGATTTTTTGTTGAGTTATTTTGATAAATATAATTCTGATGAAAATGTAAAATTTGATGGAAAGTTTTTAGATTATATTGTATTTAATAATGACACTGTTTTTTATAATGATACTATTTTTTATAATCAATATAATAAATTAATATGGAAACTTTCGAGTAATGCCCCCATTTTTAGAGAGTATTTTTTTAATATTGAGAGAATATCTAATGATATTTTTGCTTATAATAATTATAATTTGATGAAAATTAAAATAAAAGATAAAAATCGTTTTTTTGAATTAGATAAAGATTCTTTAGAACAATGGTATTATTATGGTAAAAGATTAGATATTGATGAATTTTTATCTTGTTTTTATAGTGCTGATTTTAGGATTGTTGAAGAAGATACTTCGCTAATTGATGATGTAGTAAAACAGCATCCAGAATATGTATTAATTTTTATATTCAGAGATAGAACAGAGATTTTGAGTATTTATAATTTTAGAAAAAATTTTTATATTAGAAATAGTCTTGATAAATATTTGTTTACATTTCCTCAAAGAGATATTATAATAATAGAAAGGTTTATTTCACAATTGAAATAGGAGAAAAGTATCTATGAAAAAATTAATAGATAGTCAAGGAAAAGTTTTTGGTAAGATAAATATATTTGATTTTTTAGCTATAGTCATTCTTTTTATTGTGGTTTTTATAGGTATTTTAAAAATTAATGATTTTTTTGAATATAGAAAAAGAAAAAGTGAACTAAAAAAGCAGCAGGAATTATTAAAATTGAAATCAATTAAAGCTAAGGAGTCTTATTTTATAGCTTATGTTCCTGCTGATTTGTTAAAATATTTTGAACCTGGAAAACAATTGGATAAAAATTTTCAAATAATTGATATAATGAGGAAATCTCATTTATTAAGATATTCTCAAAAAGATTCTATTTTAGATTGTGCTTTGTATAGAAAGGAGAAGGAGTTATATAATGTGATTTTTAGGGGTAAAATTTTATTATATGAGTATAGAAAAGATTCCGTATTTTTTTATGATATGAAATATATAAAAGGTGGCTCTTATGAGATAGAATTGGCAGGTAAAAAAATTAGATTTAGTGAAATAGAATATTCAAAAGATTTTTACTATGTGGATAAAAATTATGTAATAAAAAATATTTCTCCAAAGCTTGCTCATATAATAAAACCAGGTATAGTTTTTTATAATAATTATTTGGATACAATAGCTGTTGTAAAAGAAGTGTTGAGTGTGACACAAACATATTCTTATGAAAATATATTAAATGAGAGAAGTAAATTATATTCCCAAAATCTTGATATGAATGTTAAGCTTCGTTTAAAATTATATAAATATCAGAATAAGGTTTATTTAAATAATTTTAGGCTTCTCTCAAATTATTTTGATGCTTTTTTAAAAAGAGATACCATTGATTTTATATATACGAGATTTTCATTGAATATTTTTGATGATAAAAAAACTAAAGAGGATGAATTTAAGTTTTTACAAGGGATTATTGTTGTTCATGGTTTGGGGAGAAAAGAAGTTTCTTATTTCAGAAATGGAATGGTATTTTTTACTGAAAAAGGAGATACAGCAGGAATAATCAGGAAGGTTTTACATAAGGGGTATGATTATTTTTATGATAATAGATTTATTAACTCTAAAAAAGGTTTTAAAATAGATTTTGATAAAGATACTTATTGTATTATAGGACAAGCAGATTTGGTTTGTAAGAATGTAAAAAATAATATATATTTTGATAAATATGTTATTTATCCTCATGGTAATAGTTTTGCAAAAGCTTTTTTCCCTCTCGAAGGTGTTAATATTATAAAAAATTGCAATATTACTTTTGATGAGTTGATAGGGGATAGAGAAAATAAATTTGTAATTATTGTATCGGATAATTTTTCCTTGCCGGCGGATATTGTAAGTTCTAATAATGGATATTCTATAGTTGGTAGAGTTTTAGAAAGATTAGGGAGAAATAAGTATTTGGTTAAATTGAAGGTGGGTTACTTTTCAAATTTTTATTATTTTGAAAATAATAGAATAAATGTATATAATAGATATACCTTCTTAATTAGAAATAGGAAGAAAATTTTTTCAACTTATGGATATTTTGTTCCTAATAAGAGGGTCCGTTTGACGTTAGAAACAAATGTTATTCCAGATAAAGAAGATTTTAATAATTTAGCAGATTATGTTAAGATTGTAAATATTGATAAGGATACAAAACACATAGAATTATTGTTAGATGTTTTTGAAATTGATGGTAAATTTTATTATTTAAGTGGCACTCCTTTGCCTTCTATTGGAATGGATATTTCAATAGATACAAAGGCAGGTAGGTTAAGTGGTAAAATAACAGGGAGGAATGATGTTGACGATTGATAGAATATTAGAAGAGACAGGAGCTTTATTAGAAGGTCATTTTAAATTAACTTCAGGTTTGCATTCTGATAGATATATTGATAAAATGAAAATTTTACAATATCCTTTATATACTCAATGGATAGCAAATGAAATGGCAAAACCTTTTGCAGATGATGAGATTGATGTTGTTATTGGACCTGCTATGGGTGGTATAATTTTGGCTTATGAAGTTGCTAAAGTTTTAAATAAAATAGCTTTTTTTACAAATAGAGATAAAGAAGGGAAGATGGTTTTACGTAAAAGTTTTGATTTAAAGGTAGGTGCAAAAGTTCTTGTTGTTGAAGATATTGTAACAACAGGGGGTAGTGTTTTTGAAGTTTTAAAATTATTAAAGGAAAAAGAAGTAATTGTAAAGGGTGTTTCTTTAATTATAGATCGTTCTGGTGGTGAAGTTGATTTTGGTGTTAAAACTAATGCTTTAAAGAGATTAAAAGTAGAGGCTTTTGACCCTGAGGATTGTCCGTTATGTAAAAAAGGGATAAATTTCACAGTTTTAGGTTCAACAGGGAAATAGATTATGCTGAAATTTTTGATTATTTTTTTGATTACTATAAATGTTACATTTTCAGATAATTTTTTATTTAATAAAGAACGTGCATATAAATATCTTGTTTATCAGTGTGATTTAGGACCGAGAACTCCTGGTTCTAAGAATATAGAAAAATTGCGTCAATATATAAAGAATATTAGTGATGATAATGGATTGAGATATATTCGGCAGGATTTTGTTTTTAAAGATACAGTTAGAAAAAAGAATTTAAAGTTATCGAATTTGATTGTAAGTTATAATGTTGATAGTCAGAGGCGAATATTTTTTGCAGCGCATTATGATACAAGATTTTGGGCGGATTTAGATCCAGAACCTAAAAATAGAAATAAGCCTATTGATGGCGCAAATGATGGGGCATCAGGAGTTGCTGTTTTATTGGAATTAATGAATATAATTAATGAGATAGAACCATCGTATGGAGTAGATTTTATTTTTTTAGATGGTGAGGATTATGGAACGGATGATTATCCTGAGATGTTTTGCCTTGGTTCAAAATATTTTGTTCAAAATTATCCTATATCTGATTATGTTTTTGGAATAGTTCTTGATATGATTGGTGATTGTGATAACCAGTATTTTTTTGAGGGGTATTCTGATTATTATGCTCCTGAATTAAATCAAATAATATTTCAAATTGCGCAAAATTTAGGAATATCTTCTTTTATCCCTGAGGTGAAACATACCATATTGGATGATCATTTGTTTTTTAATAGAGCAGGTATAAAAACAATTGATATAATAGATTTTGATTATCCTTATTGGCATACTCTTGAGGATACTAAAGATAAATGTTGTGCTAATTCTTTGAATGATATTGGCATAGTATTGGAGACATTTTTGAAGCAATTTAAATAGGGTAATATTTACTTTAAATAGGGCAAAATTTTCTATAATCTGTAATTTTTTTCATTTTAAGATATTTTTTATTTTTTAAATATTTTTGTTTATAATTAATTGTTTTATAAGGGGTTATATAGTAGTTTTCTATTATGGCATATTATTTGCATACAGTATTTCCTTAAAAAGAGAAATCAAAGGAGGATTGCATGAGAATAAATACGAATGTGTCTGCTTTAAAGGCATACAACGCATTATTCTTCAATACCAAAAAGATGTCACAAGTACAAGAACGTTTATCATCTGGTTATAGGATTAATGTTGCGGGAGATGATCCAGCAGGTTTTATTTTAGCAAGAAAATTGGAAGTTAGAGCAGATGGTTTACATACTGCGGCTGATAATATTGGTACTGCAAGAAATTTGTTGGGTGTTGCAGAAGGTGGAGCAAAGACTATATCAAAATTGTTAGAAGAAATAAGAAAAAATGTTATAAGAGCAGCTGATGATTCTCTTTCGAGAGATGAAAGAATTGAAATTCAGGCTGTTGTTGAAGAAATTGCTCAAGAAATTGATCAAGTAGTTGAGACAACAAGATGGGGGGAACAAAAATTATTAGATGGTAAATTTCAGAGTAAGTTTTTTCAAACCGGCCCTGATGCTACAGATAGAACAAGTTTTAATATCCCTATATCTTTTTATTCTGAGGATTTAGGAATTGGTATAAATGGATGGGAAACAGCTAAAGCAGGAACTGTTGAGAATTTAAATATTGATCCAGGTACTGGGGTTGCTTCAATTGAAATTAATACTGATACTGAGGCAATTGCTGCTAATGGATTTTATAGAATAAAAACCATTCATAATGCCGGGACATCTCCTCAAGATGCAAAGATTTATATAGAATATGATAGTAATGGATTTAATGTTGCTGGTGGAACTACCTGGTCAAAAGAAATTGCATTGGCTGACTTATATAATCAGGGTAAACATGATCCAAAGAATGGATTACAAGATAATATATATCTAATTGAGGGGTTGAAGATTAGTTTTAATTTGCCTGATGACACAGATCCCGATAATATAAAATATAATTTCATTACTCCTAATGCTACTACAGAATTTGAAATTAGAAATGCTAAAACAACAAAGCTTGATTTAAGCCACCATGGAAATGCAATTCAAACATTGCAGGTTGTTAATGATGTTATCAAAAAGGTTAATCATATGACTGCTAATATCGGTTCAAAAAGCCAAAGACTCTCTTTTAAAGAGGATGCTATAGCTATTACGGAGACAAATGTGAGAGCAGCCGCAAGTCGTATCCAAGATGCAGATATGGCTAAAGAACAATTAGAATCTGCAAGATTACAGATATTACAACAGACTGGCTTATCTATGATGGCGCAAGCTATGTTTTTACCTCAGAATTTATTATCCTTATTTCAATAGTTTATAACTAATTATGGGAATGAGGATTAAAAAAAGGAGGATAATTATGTAGTCGATATTAAATTCTAATATATAAATTAGTCCGAAAGATATTATAAGGGATGAAAAAATTGTTCCTTTATAATCTTCACTAAAAATAGTTATTTTGTTAGTTTGTATTTTATTGTCAATAAAATTATATATTTGACCATGGATTATTCCCCATAAAAATAGAAAAAAATATATTAAAGATGGTTCAATTTTTAAAAATACAATAAATGATAATAAGCAGAAGAATATATTGATAAATATTATTTTAGGATATTTAATTTTTTGTAATATTAATGCTAAAAAGAGCCCAATGAAAAAGGAAGTATTTATTAATGCAATGTCTTTTACGATAGCTCCATTATTTTTTTTATATATAATTAGTGATAATATAAAAATAGAAAAAGATATTGAAGAAAATATAAAATAGTATATTTCTTTTTTATTTGTTTTTATAAAATTTATTATGTTATAGAAATACAATAAAATTAGGAATGATATAATTAGCAATGAATTATTAATTAGTATTTCATAGAATATTCCATATATTTTATTTCGTTCCTGTATAAATTTTTTTATTGAAAAATTATATTTATGAGAGGATTCTATAATATCCAGAATTTCTTTATTTCTCTGACTATGAAATATGATATTATAAAGCAAATAGGTTTTTAAATTTTGATTGATAGTGTTATGTTGAAAGTTTGAAGCAAATATATCAGATGAAAATTTAAAATTTTTATTATTTGTAAATTCAATAATAAAAAAGTCAAAATTAATAAAATGTATGTGTTTATAGTATTTTTTTATATACTGGATTAAATTTTGCAGGAAGGCTTTTTTGATATCGGACAAATAGTTTTCTTCTAAAGGTATTTTTATAAAATTGATTGTTTGTTTTGATCTGGCTAATTTAATAATTATTTTTTTTAGAAGGAGGAAGTTTTCAATATTATTGATATCATTTATATTTATTAGTGTTATATCCATTTTTTCTTTATTTATTATTTTATCTATTTTTGGGAGAGGAGTAGTGTAAATTTTAATATTTTTATTTTTGTTTATATTAAGTTCCTTAAGAAGAAAGTGCAATTTTTGAGGATCAATTTCATTTATTATAATTTTATTTATATCAAAATTTGATAAATGTTTAAGTAGATAAGGATTTTGTATTCCTGATATATAGATATTTTGTATATTGGGTTTTGATGATAGACAAAAGTCTATCCATATAAAATCATTAGGATTGTATTCATTGATAGTGATAAAGTTTTTATTATTATAATATGATATAGATTTTGCATTGTGAGTAATTTTTATGATATTACTGTATGGTGTTTGAATTATTGCATTTTTTACAGGATATATTATATAAGATATGCTTAATAGGATTATTATATTTATTATAGTAATTTTATAATTTTTGTTAATTAAAAAGATAAATAAGATTAATGATATAATTATAAAAATATTAAAAATAAAAAGTGAAGGGAAAATATATATTAACATATAAAATATAATTCCTGATAATATACTTCCTGTTGATTCTATTATATAGAGTTTATAAGAAGTATTCGCGGAAAAATTATTTTTTATCATATATCCCCAGTATAAATTATTAGGAAATATTGTAAAAAATGTAATTAATATTATTAATGAGTAGGGAATGATTTGGAAAATTAACATATTGTTTAATTTTATAATAAAGAAGTCCAGATTAATAGCAATTAGCAAAAATAATATATAAAGATTTATATGCAGGAATTGTTTATATTTGGGTTTTATTTTTATTCCAGTATATAATCCTGAAAAAAGAAATAGATAGTAAAAAGGAATTATTATGTTGCTTGTATTTGCTAAAAGAAGTAATTTTCTAAAAAGTAGTGTATTTGTAAGATTTAGAAAGAATCCTATAAAGAAGAAGATAAGACTTTTAGTTTTCAATTGATTTTAAAATAGGATTTAATGAACCTTCATTATATAACTCAATGAAAATATCAGCAATTATAGGATCAAAGTGGGAACCTTTGCATTTTTTTATTTCATTAATAGCTTCTTTAATTGGTAAAGCTTTTTTATATGGTCTGTGTGAAATCATAGCATCGAAGGCATCTGCTATAGCAATAA
Organism: uncultured bacterium; assembly: GCA_964384205.1. Classification (GTDB taxonomy): domain Bacteria; phylum JAGOEH01; class JAGOEH01; order JAGOEH01; family CAYLKS01; genus CAYLKS01. Next base: position 44,947 of record CAYLKS010000007.1, read on the forward strand.
TTCTTCCTTCGATTGGGATATCTTCACCTTTTATTCCGAAAGGATATCCAGTACCATCATATTTTTCATGATGATAGAGTATATAAGGTCCAATATGTTTAAGGTCTTCGATATTTGTAACAATTTTATATCCTATTTCACAGTGTTTTTTTATTTCTTCAAATTCTTTAGGAGTCAGCTTCCCTGGTTTTCGCAATATTGCATCATCAATCCCAATTTTACCTATATCATGGAGTATTCCACCTATATAAGCATCTTTAATTTTTTGCTCATCCCAGTTTAGTTTTGTTGCAATGAGTTTAACGAATGCCCCTACTCTATCAGTATGTCCTTTTGTATATTTATCTCGTGCTTCAATAGTTGCAGCTAATGTGTTTATAGTGTTTAGAAACAGTTTGTTAAGATGCTCTACGAGTTGAGCATTTAAAATTGCTGTTATGCTTGATTCTGCTAATGTATTTAACATAAATAAATCTGTTTCATTGAAGATGCTATTGGGTTTATTAAAAACAAAAATATAGCCTTTTATATCTTTATTCCCTGTTAAAGGTACCCCTAAATAATTTTTTATAGGCCTTCCTTTTATATTATAAAAAATATCATCAGGATAAATAATATTTTTTTTTATTGTAGAGGGTTTTTTTATTATTTTTTTTATTTCTTTAATATATTCGTTTTTATTTTTATCAAAATTGATTACATCAAGAAATATATCTTTATTTATTTTGAATTCTTTTCTTCTTTTTAGTTTAAAAAATATTAGAGAATATTCAACATCAAGTAAATGCTCTATATCATTGACAATTTCTTCTAATATTTTTTTTAATTTAAGTCTCGAAAATATCTTACGAGTTATTTGCCTTATTTGATCAATTGCAACTGAATGTATTTGTAAATCATGATATAATCTATTGAGATCATTGATTAATTTACTATATTCTATATTTTTTTTGTTCATTTCTTCAAGTTTATCATAATTTAGGAATATAGGAATAATAGTATCAGCATAGATTTTTAAAAAATTTGATATTGAATGGATTTTTTCAGCTTCATAGGTAGTTAAATTAGTAATAAAGTATCCTAAAACATCATTTTTATTTATTAAAGGGATAATATAAGAATATTTTTCATTTTGTTCTTTTTCTATAAATGGGGAGTTTTGTTTATTACTTAATAATTGAATTTCTTTGAGGCTATTGTTTAATACAGATATTATTTTATTTTTACTTATGTATTTCCCTATTTTTATATTTTTTGTTTTTATCAGGCCAAAGTATTTTTGATTATTAAAAAGATATATGCCAATATTTTTGAGCCCATGAGAAATAGCTAATGTTTCTAATATTGAATATATAGCATCACTTAGGTCATTTATATATGAGGTAGTATGAACAATTTGCAAAATATTCTTCAAAATATAATCATAGTTAAAGTTTAGAAAAGGAATTGTTATATTATTTCTTCTATTGATCGGTTGATTAAAATTTATAGTAGATTCAATTGATAAATTTCTTAAGAATATATGGGGTTCTATATCTATTTCATATATTTTTGTTATATTTATATTATTTGCTATATCTTTAAAATCATTGAATGATTCATCTTTTGAATAAAAATATATGAAATTAGGTTCATACTTAATATTGTTTAAAAATGATTTTAAGTTTATAAGTTCGTTTTCTATATTTTTGTCTATAATTATATAATTAAACACGTTATCTAATGGAATGTTATCGATGTTTTTGAAGAATTTTATATTAATGTTTGTTAAATTTTCAGAAGCAATTTTTAGAAAGATGTGGATATTTTTTATAATAGCAATATTAGTTTCAATCATTTTATTTATTGATTAATTTTGCTAAAAGAATTGAAATTTCATATAACAAAATAAGAGGTAATGCAAGGAAAACTTGACTTACAATGTCGGGAGGTGTTATTAAAGCAGATATTATAAAAATAATTATAATTGCATAAGGGCGAATTTTTTTTAAGAAATTGCTATTGATTAGATTGAATTTTGCCAGAGTTCCTACAATAACAGGGAGTTCAAAAACTAATCCAAATACTATTATTAATTGCATTACAAAGGAGATATAATTATTAATATCTAATTGAGGTTCAATTCCTTCAACAGTCATTTTTAGGAGAAAATTTAATCCCATTGGAAGAATCAAAAAATAGGCAAATAGAAAGCCAGCTATAAAGCATATAATTGCTGAAAAAAAAAAGATATAAGCTATTTTTTTTTCAGTGGTATAAAGTCCTGGAGATATAAATTTCCATATTTGAATTATTATTATAGGTAAAGAGAAGACAAAGCCCGCTACGAATGCTACGCTCATCCTGACAATAAACATTCCTGCGGGCTTTAAAAATATAATTTTAGGAGCTGGATTAATTTTTGATAATGGATATTTGAGAAAATCTATTATATAATCTGCCTGAGTAAATGAAATAATTGACAAAATAATCACAGATAATAATATTTTTATAATGCGCCATCTGAGTTCTTCTAAATGATCTAAAAAAGACATTTCTTTTTGATTTTCATCATTCAACTTTTTGTCCATAACCTAATGCGCCCATGATTTTTATAGCACCTTCAGGACATGCTGGAACACATAAACCACATCCAATACATTTATTAGGATCAATTGTATGTTTTTCACCTTCATTGCCTGAAATTGCTTTAACAGGGCATACAGATATACATTTTGTGCAGCCTGTGCATTTAGTATCAATAAAAAATTTACTTCTATTACGTATCTTATCGATATAAGATTTTGTTGGACATATATGTACACATACGCCACAATTTGTGCATTTTTCAAAATCTATTACAGGGAGGTTCCCTTTCATTGAAATTGCACCAACAGGGCATTTTTTTACACATAGTGTACAACTTATACAGCCTACTTTACAATAATCTTTTACTGTTTTTCCTTTATCTTGAGAAGAACATGCGAGGTATACTTTATTATCTTTTGGCATTAAATCTAAAACATTTTTAGGGCATGCTTCTACGCAGACACCACATCCTGTACATTTTTCATCATCTACAACAGGTAATCCTTCTTCTCCTATATGGATTGCATCAAAAGGACACACTTTTTCACATGTTCCTAATCCTAAACAACCGTATTCGCATACTTTGTTTCCACCAGCTACTAATACAGCCGCTTTACAATCATTAATACCATTGTATATAGCTTTATCTTTTGCTAACGCATGAGTTCCTTTACATTTTAAATAAGCAACTTTTGCAACAGTTTCTCCAGCCTTTTTCCCTAAAATCTGCGCAATTTTATCAGCTACCTCTTTGCCACCTGGAATACATAATGTTATATTTTCATCATATTCAACAACAGCTTCAGCATATGCGTTACAACCGGCATATCCACAAGCACCGCAGTTTGCATTTGGAAGGACTTCTGCCACTTCTTCTATTTTAGGATTTTTTTCTACACTAAATACTTTTGCAGCATAGGCAAGTCCGCCACCAAAAATGAAACCTAAAGCTCCAGCAGTTATTACTGATACTATTATAAACATTATATCCATAGTAATCTCCTTATTAGAATTTTAATCCAGCAAAACCAAGAAATGCAATTGACATTAATCCTGCTAGAATAAAAGCTATTGCCGGACCTTCGAATGGTTTTGGAAGATCCATCAAATCTAATTTTTCTCTTAAACCTGCCATGAGAATTAGTACCAGTGTAAAACCTATACCAACTGCAAAACCATGTATAGTACTTTCTATAAAATTATAATTTTCTTCAATATTTAATACAGAAATACCTAATACAGCACAATTGGTAGTTATCAAAGGCAAGTATATCCCCAATGCTTTATACAAAGGAGGGCTAATTTTTTGAACAACCATCTCTACTAATTGAACTAATGAGGCGATAACAAGGATAAATGTGATTGTTCTTAAATACGTTAGATCATACATCTTTCCTGTTATCCAGTACCAGAAATTGTTGGTTGAGGGGTATAGAAATAATACGTAAATTAAGTATGTTACAGAAGATGCTATAGTTAATACAAATATTACAGCAAACCCCATACCAATTGCACTGCCGAGTTTTTTAGAAACTCCTATATAAGGACATATTCCTAAAAATCTTGATAAAATTATATTATTTATAAAAATAGCACTAATAACAATTACTAATAATTTTTCAGCTCCCATCTATTTCTCCTTATTTTGTTTTTTTATATCCATGAAATTAAAGAAGCCTAATAATAATCCGAGTGTTAAAAATGCTCCAGGAGGTAATATCATTAAAAGAACAGGCTTATATGATTCTCCTAATATGTTGATTCCCAATACTGTTCCATTTCCGAGTAATTCTCTAAAAAATGCAAGGAGCATCAAAGCAAGAGTAAAACCAAGTCCCATTCCTAATGCATCTGCAATTGACGGGAATAATTTATTTTTGCTGGCAAATGCCTCTGCTCTCCCTAAAATAATGCAGTTAACAACAATAAGAGGCACAAAAATACCCAAGCTTTTATGCAAAGATGGTAAATATGCTGCCATAACTAAATCAACAACTGTAACAGCGGATGCAATAACTACAATATATGATGGAATTCTTATTTTATCCGGTATTAGTCCTTTTATTAAGGATATAATACTATTTGATACCAGAAGCACAAAACTTGCTGCAAGTCCCATTCCTATGGCATTTTCAACACTTGATGTAACAGCAAGAGTAGGGCATAACCCTAACATTATTCTAAATATAGGGTTTTCTTTATATATTCCTTTTAAAAATTCTTTTTTAAGTTCCATTATTCACTCCCTATATTTTGTGTTTTATTTTTTAGTTCAACAAGAGTTTTCTTTATTGCTTTTGTAACCGCACGTGATGAGATTGTAGCACCTGTTAGAGCTTGAATAGTGTTCTCTTTATCAGGATTATCCTTGTCTAAGAATATATTATTTTCTTTTTTACCGATGAATTGGTGTATCCATATCTGTTTTTTTCCATTGTATTTCCCCATTGCTTCAATTTTAGAGCCGAGTCCTGGGGTTTCTTGTTGAAATATAACTTTTGTCCCTGTTATTGTAAAAGTTGTATCTACACCAATCAAAGCTTGTATAACAGAAGAATAGCCTTTTCCATATGCAATTGTTGCGTATCCAGCAATATTTGTTTTTTGATCATCTGAATACCCAATATAGAAAGTAAAACCGTCTGTTTCTTTCTTTTCTATTTGCACTACATCTTGGGGCATAACTTCTTTTACAGCATTATTTATTTCATCTAACCTATGTTGTTGAATTAATGGTTGCGTTTTTAAATTAAGAAAAGCAAGAATAGCAACAGAAAAACCTGTAATAATTGTTAGAACTACAGAGAATTTTATTATATTATTTTTCATTTTTTACCTCACCGAATTTAGTGGGTTTAACATATCTATCAATTAGAGGAACAACTAAATTCATTAATAAAATACTGTATGAAACACCTTCTGGATAACCACCAGCAAGCCTGATTGTGATTGCTATTACTCCGGCGCCAGCAGCAAATATAATACGTCCTTTTTTTGTTATAGGAGATGTAACCATATCTGTTAGCATATAAAATGCACCTAAAAATAATCCACCTGAGAAAATATGGAATAGAAAATTTCCTGAAAATAGGCCCTGATAACCACCAAACATCCAACCTAAAAAACCTACAGTTAATATATAAGTGAAAGGTACTCTCCAATCAATATATTTTTTATAGATTAAAAATAGTCCTCCTAAGAGTATTAATAAAGCAGAGGTTTCACCAATACATCCTCCAATATTACCAATAAATAATTTTTGCCAATTAGCATATAATCCATTAATTGCTTTAGTAGCGGCAATATTAATTTCAGTTGTATCTGCTTTAATAGCCGCTAAATTTATTTTATAGATATTTAATGGAGTTGCTCCTGTGAATCCTTGCAATGTTAGTCCGCTTAAAGTTCCACCATGAGGAGCAAGCCATTTTGATGTCATTTCAACAGGCCATGAAGCCATTAAAAAAGCTCTACCGACTAAGGCGGGGTTTAAAGGATTGTTTCCTAAACCACCAAATATTTGTTTTCCAATAGCAATAGCAACAAAAGAGCCAATTATCGGAATCCAAAATGGAACATCCGGTGGTAAATTGAACGCAAGCAATATACCAGTTACTACCGCGCTGCCATCAGAAATAGTAGATGGCTTATGGAGTAATTTTGTAATAATATGTTCTGTAATTATAGCACTTATTATAGCAAGAAAAGTGATCCAGAATGCTGGAAATCCATAAAGATATATAGAAAATGCCCATATAGGGACTAATGTTGCATTAACAGTCCACATAATTTTAGGTATACTTTCATTATCTCGCCATTGAGGAGAAGATGATATAATTAATTTGTTATCAACCATTAGAAGCTCCTTTTGTTTGTTGAGCTTTACGTCTGTTGGCTATTATTGTGGATTTAGCCAGTCTGATATAATGAACTAAATTAATTTTTGCAGGGCAAACATAAGCACAAGAACCACATTCTATACAATCCATAGCACCATATTTTTCCGTTTCTTCTGTAAAATCTTTTTTTATATTTTTCATAATCATTGTTGGGACAAGGTTCATTGGGCAGACATCTACACATCGTCCACATGAGATACAATTATGTTCTTCATAAATAGCAGTTTGTTCTTTAGTTAATGCTAAAATCCCGGAAGTTCCTTTTATTACAGGAACATTAAGATCAAATATAGCAATTCCCATCATAGGGCCGCCATTTATTACTTTAATAGTATCATCCTTTAATCCACCACAGTATTCTATCACTTCAGCTATTGGAGTTCCTATTCTTACTAATAAATTTTTTGGATTTTTTATACCTTCACCAGATACAGTTAGAACTCTCTCGTATAGGTTTTTGTTTTTATAGATAGCTTCATATATTGCATAAGCAGTTCCTACATTTTGTACAACAACACCCACATCTAAAGGTAGTCCGCCAGAAGGCACTTCTTTTTTTAATATTGCATATATGAGCTGTTTTTCTGCACCTTGTGGATATTTTACTTCCAGTCCAATAACTTTTATTGGAAGATTTGCAGTTGCTTCTGTTAATTTATGTATTGCATCAGGTTTGTTTTTTTCAATCCCAATATAAACATTATCCACTTCTAAAGCGGTTTTTAATAACATTACTCCTTTTAGAAAATCTTCTGTTTTTTCTATCATTATTCTATAATCACATGTTAGATAAGGCTCACATTCAGCCCCATTTATAATAAGAGTATCAATACTTTTGCCTGGAGGTGGGGATAATTTTACATGTGTTGGGAAGGTTGCACCGCCTAATCCTACAATTCCGGCTTCTTTAATTTTTTCGATGATGTATTTTTTGTCAAGATTTTCAATATGTTGTTCATCAAAATCAGTTTCAGATTCATCATTTCTTTCAATTATAATAGTCTGGGATTTTCTACCAATGGGCGTATTTAAATTTTCGATTTTTTTTACTATTCCGTTGATAGATGAATGAATATTTGCAGAGACAACACCACTTGCTTGTGCAATTAGTTGTCCTTTTTTTACTTCGTCTCCTGGTTTAACTAAAATTGTTGCAGGAGCACCAATATGTTGTTGTACTGGAATATAAGCGATTTTTGGGGGTGGCATTATCTCAATTGCTTGACCGGAAGATAAATTCTTTCGATCATCTGGATGGACTCCCCCCTTGAAAGTATATTTTTTAAAAAGAGCCATCAAACCCTCCTGTTTTTTTTGTTATTTTATAATAATAAAATTTGTCTATCAAGTCAATAAATTAAATATAGTTTTAAATTTTTATCAAAAGGATTTATTAAATAAATATAGAGTTTATTTTTTTAATTCAATTTTACACTTATTATTGCCGATAATTTTTATATGACTAAAACAAATGTCTATAAAAAATGGGATTCCTTATGGGGAAGCCTTTATCAAAAACCTATTAAAGAAGATTTGCAGGATTTTATTCTTCAATTAGCTCAAGCAGGTCTATTGGGAAAAGTCATAATGGATCTCGGTTGCGGATATAATCCAGTTACTAAAAAATTACCTGACAAAAAATTTAAAAAAATTTATATAGATGTTAGCTATGGTATAAATTATAATACAAAAAATGAATATAATTTATTTGTGAAATTTGATTTACATAATATTTTATATGAAAATAGGAGAGATTTCAAAAAATATATGAAAAAATTATATTCTTTCCTCGGAAATAGGTATAATGATAATAAGTTGATAAAAGTTGATACAATTATTTATTCTGATGTTTTAAACTATATTGATTATAGAAAAGTATTGAAAAATTATTATATATTTTTAAATAAAGGAGGCAGAAAAATTATTTTTAATAAAATTAATAAAGGAATTTATGAACTTTTTTCTGATAAAAGACCTTTGAGTAATTGGGAAATTCTTACTTTTTTACAAAAAGATTTGAGAATGACAATAGAATATGTTAGGCCTCATCCAATAATAATAGGTGATAATTATGAAATAGAGAATGCTAATTTTATATTTATTGCAAAAAAAATATATGATTAAAAATTGTCTATTATAGTTTTAAATTTATTTCCGATTATATCAGTAGAATAATTGTTTATTATATATTGTCTTGCCTTTTTGCCGATTGATTTTCTTAATTCAGGATTTTTAATTAGTAGTTCTAATTTATTATACCATTCTTCTTTATTTTTTGCTAAAAATCCGTTTTCCCCATCAATTATAAATTCTTTATTTACATCTGTAAGAGTTGCAATAACTGGAATTTCTAATGCCATATACTGGAAAGCTTTTAAACCACATTTCCCGAGCACCCATTCTTCAATGAATAAAGGGTATAGTCCTATATCAAATTTTTGTATTGTAGAGATTTCTATATCAGGACTCCAATCAATGGCAGTACATTCAATGTTAGTAAATTTAAAGTTTTTGTTTCCCATAATCATTATTTCAAAATCATAATTCTTTTTTAATTCTTCTAATATATCTTCTATTGCATATAAATAAGCTGAGGTGGTTACACTTCCTGACCAGCCAATTACTATTTTTTTATTATTTTTGTTTTTTATAGGTATATATTTTTTAGTATTTATTGCAGAGGGAATTACAACCATCTTTGTTTCATAATCTGGTATATATTTATAGAAAAATCTTGTTGCTGAAAAAACGTATTTAGAATATTTAAAATAATTAAAATACCTTTTGGGATTCCTAAAATATGAAATAAAAGTTTTTTGTTTACTTTTATGTGGGAGGAAAATAAAATCATCAATATCATAGATTATTTTATTTTTAAATATTTTTAGATATATTTTTTCAAAAAATGGTAAATAAATAGGGAAAAGTTCTAAATGAATATAAATTATATCATATCTATGAAAAATTATCAAAAGGAATATCCTTTTAATTAAGTTTTTTGCAAATATCAATAATTTTAATAGCATATTATTAGAATTGTGTATTAAATTATATTCTCTTTTTGACCAAAATGGAAAGAATTTTATATTATATCCATTTAGAAAAGGAATAAATTGTTCGAATCTAAAACGTTGTGAAGGAGCTTGATTTTTTGGATAAGGAACAAAAAAGACAATATTTTTCATATAGTTATGATATATAAATTTTATGAAAATACAAGTCTATTTTTAATTTTTCTCTTTGGATAAAAAATTAATTTAAAAATATATTTTTTTAAAAAAAATATCTTGACTTTTCAATTAAATTTTTTAGTTTATAGTTGATAACAATTTTTTTTAAAAAGGAGTTTTTATATGATATTAAGATTTTTCATATTAATTATATTTTTTTTTTATCTTGCACTGTAATTTTTAATAATAAAAAGGAGAATGTAGCTATTAAAAATAATAGTACCATTATTCCAGAGCCTTTAGAATATCACCAAAAAGATGGTTGTTTCAAGTTTGATTCTAATATTACATTTAAATATGATAAAAATAATGAAGATATAAAAAGAGTTGTTGAAAAATTTATTTCACAATTCGAAAAGGTTTCTGGATTTCATTTTAGTGATTCGAGAGATAATAAAATTATCAATATATCTTTAGTTGATGGGAATATATATGGGGATGAAGGATATTCAATTGATATAGATAGTAATAAAATTGATATATCTGCTAATAAGTGGCCGGGTATTTTTTATGCCTTTATTACCTTAGAGCAGATGCTTCCTGCTGAGTTTTTTTCAAAAGAGGTTCAAAAAGATATTGATTGGAATGTCCCACAGGTCAGGATTTTTGATAAACCTAGGTTTAAATGGCGTGGTTTTATGCTTGATGTATCAAGACATTTTTTTTCTGTTAGCACAATAAAAAATTTTCTTGATTATCTTTCATTACATAAAATAAATAAATTTCATTGGCATCTTATTGATGATCAAGGTTGGAGAATTGAAATTAAAAAATACCCTAAATTAACAGAAGTCGGTGCATGGAGAGTCGACCGTGAAGATAAGCATTGGAGGAATAGAGAACCACAAAAACCTGGTGAAAAGGCTACTTATGGTGGTTATTATACTCAAGAAGAAATTAGAGAAGTTATAAAATATGCTGGTGAGAGGAATATTGAAGTAATTCCAGAAATAGAAATGCCAGGACATTGTACATCTGCAATTGCTTCTTATCCGTGGCTTACATGTAGAAGTGATAGAGTATATACTGTACCTCCTGGAAGTATTTGGCCAATAAAGGATGTATATTGTCCAGGAAAAGAAACAACATTCGAATTTTTGGAAGATGTGTTAAAAGAGGTGATAGAATTATTTCCCTCAAAATATATACATATTGGAGGTGATGAAGTAGATAAAACAGAATGGGAAAAGTGCCCTTATTGCCAAAAACGGATGAAAGAAGAAGGCTTAAAAGATGTTAGTGAACTTCAAAGTTATTTTATTAAAAGAATTGAAAAATTTCTGAATAAAAATGGAAGGATTTTAATAGGTTGGGATGAGATTTTGGAAGGTGGCCTTGCACCGAATGCTGTGGTTATGTCATGGAGAGGAGTTAAAGGAGGAATCATCGCTGCAAAAGAAAAACATTATGTTGTTATGAGTCCTACTTCGCATTGTTATTTTGATTATTATCAAGGAGATCCTGATAAAGAACCTCTTGCTATAGGTGGTTATACAACCTTAAAAAAGGTTTATTCTTATGAACCTATTCCAAAAGAGTTAAATGAAGAAGAAGCTAAATATGTTATGGGAGCACAGGCTAATCTATGGACTGAGTATGTTCCCAACCAAAAACATGCAGAATATATGACCTTTCCAAGGATTGCTGCTTTATCTGAAGTCTTATGGAGTAATAAAGAAAGTAAAAATTGGGAGGATTTTAAAAGAAGAATATTAAGAATGATGAAGATATATGATTTATTAGATATAAATTATGCGAAAAGTATTTTTGCTGTCGATATTCGTTCTTTTTTTGATAAAGAGCAACAAAAAATTCTTGTTAAAATGGAAACACAATCTTTTAATCCAGAGATATATTTTACGCTTGATGGTTCAGATCCTGATAATTCTTCTATAAGATATAAAAAACCAGTTGAGATTAAAAAAACATGTCTGATTAAAGCAGTATCTTATTTAAATGGTAAAAAAGTTAGTGGAGTTTCTAATGTTGAGTTTTTTTATCATAAAGCACTTGGCAAGAAAATTAATTTAAAATTTCCATATTCTGAGAAATATTTTGCTAATGGAGATTTTTCTTTAGTTGATGGTTTTAAAGGTAGTATGTTATATAGTGATTCTTTGTGGCAGGGTTTTTGGGGGACAGATCTTGTTGCTACAATAGATTTAGAGAAAATTAGTCCCATAAAATATATATCAATAAATTTTTTACAGAGTGTAGGTTCGTGGATTTTTTTACCTAAAAAAATAGAATTTTTCATTTCATCCAATGGCAATGATTATAAAAGAGTAGCTGTTTTTGATAATGTTGAAGTGAGAGAAAATTTTATTATTAAAACATTTGAAAAGCAGCTTGATTCTGAAAAAGCAAGATTTGTTAGGATTTTTGCTAAGAATATTGAAAAATGTCCTCAGTGGCATCCAGGCGCAGGAGATAAAGCCTGGTTATTTGCTGATGAAATTATAGTAAATTAAATTTATTTTTGAAACTTTTTTTTATTTTTGTAATTTAAATAGCTATGAATGAAAAATATATTGTTGTTATCACTACATGTGATAGTAGAGAGATAGCTGAAAAAATTTCTAATTTTTTAGTGACAAATAAATTAGCAGCATGTGTTCAGATTTCTAATGAAATAAATAGTGTATATATATGGAAAAATAATATTGAGAATTCTACTGAATATTATTGTATTATAAAAACTAAAGAGAATTTATTTCATAAAGTGGCAGAATCCATAAAAAAAATACATAATTATGAAGTGCCAGAGATTATTGCTTTGCCAATTATATATTTGAGTAATGATTATAAAAAATGGATTGATGAAAATACATTGTAAAATATAGAGAAGAAGGAGTATTTTGTGGATATTAAAGATAAAAAAGATATAATTTATTATTTAGGGGTATCAGAAGAGGAGAAGATACGGGAATTATTTGATTATGCTTATAAAGTAAAAGTTGAGAATGTTGGGAAATTTGTATATTTCAGAGGGATTATTGAGTTTAGTAATATTTGCACGAAAAATTGTTATTATTGTGGTATAAGAAAAGATAATACAAAGATAAAAAGATTTTCAATGACAGAAGATGAGATTATAGAATTAGCTTTATGGGCTTATGAAAATAATTATGGATCTATTGTTTTGCAGTCTGGTGAGAGAAAGGATAAAGATTTTGTTTTATTTATAGAGAAGGTTTTAAAGAAAATAAAAAAATTATCCAATGATAAACTGGGCATTACATTATCTGTAGGTGAGCAGGATTATGATACATATAAAAGGTGGTTTGATGCTGGTGCACACAGATATTTATTGAGAATAGAAGCATCAGACAGAGAATTGTATGAAAAATTGCATCCTGCAGATCATAGCTATGATGTAAGATTAAAATGTCTTGAATCATTACGTGATATAGGTTATCAGGTTGGTACAGGTGTTATGATTGGGTTACCTTTTCAAACACTTGAAAATCTTGCTAATGATATTTTATTTTTTAAAAAAATGGATATAGATATGATTGGTATGGGACCGTATATTATTCATGAAGATACACCTATTATTAAATATGTTGATAGTTTTGATAAAGAAAGTCAGCTTAATCTTGCTCTTAAAATGATTGCTGTAACGAGGATATTTTTGAAAGATGTTAATATTGCATCCACTACTGCGTTGCAAGCATTAAAGCATATAGGTAGAGAATTGGGATTGATGGCAGGAGCAAATATTATTATGCCAACAATAACTGATACAAAATATAGGCAATTATATTTATTATATCAGGATAAACCTTGTATTGATGAAAATGCAGGACTTTGCAGAAATTGCCTCCAGGCACGTATAGAATCAATTGGTGAAAAAATAGGATTTAATGAATGGGGCGATTCGCCTCATTATTTTAAAAAAGTAAGGGAGTCTTAATGGTGAAACCTAAAAAATTAGAAAAAGGAGATACTATTGGTATTGTTTCTTTAGCTTCTCCACCATTTGGAATTTCGGATATTATGTTTGCTAAAAAGCAATTGGAAAATATGGGATTTAATGTGATATTATCGGAATATATTAGTGAGCAGTATAAATATTTAGCAGGCGAAGATGATAAAAGATTGCAGGAATTTTATAGATTTCTGGAAGATAAATCAATAAAAGCAATAATGTCTACCAGAGGTGGATATGGCACTGGAAGATTTTTGAGAAAATTAGATTTTGAAAAAATAAAAGATAATCCTAAGATAATTATAGGATATAGTGATATAACTTCTTTATTACTTGCAATTTATAAAAAAACAGGGCTTGTTACCTTTTATGGGCCAATGTTTACATCAGAATTTGCATCATCCGATATATCTTATACTAAAGATAAATTTATTGATACATTAGTGAATCTAAAATATCCGATAGAAATATCTGGCTGTAATAGTGATAAAGTATATATTTTTAGAGATGGCTATGCAGAAGGAGAATTAGTTGGGGGATGTTTGTCACTTATTGTATCGACACTTGGCACACCTTATGAAATTGATACAGACGGAAAGATTTTATTTTTTGAAGATGTTGGTGAAGCGCCATATAGGATTGATGCTATGTTAACTCATCTAATTAATGCAGGAAAATTTGATAAATTAGCAGGGCTTGTTATAGGAGAAATGATAGATTGTACTCCTAATAGAGGTTTTCCAATGGGAAGCTTTCATTGGGAGGAAGTGATTTTAGATAGGATTAAAGATTTTTCTTTTCCTGTAATCTCTGGGATATGTTTTGGTCATGGAAAGCAAAAAGCAACAATTCCTATTGGCACAAAAGCAAGAATTGATACTGAATTGAAAAAATTAATTTTATTAGAGGTACCTGTTTTGTAGTTTTTTTAATACTGAGATTTTTTGAATTTCTCAAAGAGATAGTTATATTTTTCTTTCAATAATTTGTTATAGTGTATATTTTGAGGTAGTGCAGGTTTATATTGCCATTCTTTAGAAATTTGCATAAGAGCCTTTTCTAACTCCCATTTATGTAAAAAGAGTTTTCCATGGAGAGATTTTACTGCTTTTATTTGATTCTCTGAGAATAGGGAAGGGGTTAATACAAGTTTTGCATACGATGAATCTATATAGATGCTGTCTGCTTTAGCAAGTTTTATTATTTTTACTGCCATAGAAGATTGTATATTTGCTTTATTTTCTATATAGGATTTCAGGCGAATAGCATTTGTATAATTTTTATTCTGCAATTGTTTTAGTTTGCTTATTGTTGAGTCGTCAAGGTTATATTTATTTTTTAATTCAATTAGTAAGTTTTCAGAAATTATATAAGTAATAGGTTTATATACTTGAGTCTGGAAAACATTTTGCATAAAAAATAGGCTAATAAAACTTATTCCACCCGCAATTATAGGTGTTAATACCCATCCAGAAGCTATTTTCCCTAATAATTTAAAATTTATTCCTTTAACTCCTTTTGCAACACCTATGCCGATAACACCGCCTACAACTGCTTGGGAACTGGAAACAGGAACCAATGGCAGTGGAGGGAGCCCTATTGATGAGATAAAATTTGCTATAGAGGAAGATGAGAATATAAATAGTACCAGAGATTCAGACAAAACCACAATTAATGCTGTAACTGGCGATAGCTTGAATAGTTCGTTCCCGACAGTCATCATTACTTTTTTTGAATAAGTGATTATTCCTAACGATATTGCGATCGCTCCTATCAGAAATAGTTGTTGAGTGCTTGTAAGAACGAATAAGTTTCCAATATTTATATTTTTAAATGGAGATGAAGTTATAAATACTCCCATTACATTAGCTATATTATTTGCACCTAATGAATAGGCACCAAAAGCACCGACTAAGATTAGACTTATTCTGGTGTATAAATCCAGAGATAGAAGGTGTATTTTTGCTTTATTGAGACATTTTTGAGTGATTTTAAATAAAATAAATGCAAATATGGCGGTGAGAATAGGGCAGAATATCCAGGTTGATACAATCTTTTTTAAAGAGTTAACATCTGTGACAAAATTAGAAAAAAAGTTCCATCCTATAATTGCTCCAACAATTGCCTGGGATGTTGAGACCGGTAATTTTAATTTTGTCATCCATGTAACTGATATAGCAGCTGCAAGAGCAACTGTAAAGGCACCACCAATAGCATTGACATCACCTAATTTTCCTAATGTATGAGCAGCACCAGTTCCGCTTATAACAGCGCCTAAAATTACAAAAATACTGGCAATAATTGCTGCTGTTTTAAACTTTACCATTTTTGATCCTACAGCAGTACCAAAAATGTTAGCAGTATCATTTGCGCCTAATGACCATCCTAAAAATAATCCACTAATTAGATAGATAAATATCACTACTATCTTCTCCTATTAGAGCATTAGATCATACGTTTTATAGTATATACTGCTAATCTGTCAGCAACATCTTCTGCTTCATCTGCTATGTGTTCTATATGAAATGTAAAATCTCTCAGGTGTATTTTTATGGCAAGCTCAATATCTTGTAAAAAGATATATCGCTTTATGCTTTCTGCAATTTTATCAGATTCTTTTTCATAAACATAAACTTTATTGATATAATCACGTACAGAATTAATATCTGTAAAATATGCACGAATCGCTCTAACTAATTCTTCAACAGAATTTATAACAACATCAGTTAATTCTATATATTTTATTTTTAAATCTTGTAAGATAAAAGGTTTTTCTATAGAAAATTGAAGTAATGTTTCATTAAGTAAATTTAGAATATTATCTGTAACTTCTAATAAAGCTAATACATCGCCCCTTGATTCAGGGATTAGAGTATATAAATATAATTGATTTTCTATGTCTCGTCTTAATTCATCTCCTTTTGATTCATATTTATCAACAATATCAAGCCGTTCTTCAAAATCATTTAATTCATTATTCATATAAAACTTAATAGCCTGCTTGAATTCTGTAGCACCTTTAATTATTATGTCTAAGAATGTAGCTATTTTTAACTCTAATTCTTTAGATTTTTTGAATATATTCATTTGTATGCTCCTTCTTTCTTTATTATAAGAGATTATTTTATAATAAAGAAATTTTTGATAACTTCAAAATGTAATATTTATTTTTACCATACTGTAAGTATTTTATTTACTATATCTTCTGATAAATTTTTTGTTACTTTTGTTTTAATTTCTTCTTCATTTTCAGTAAGATAGTTATATGTAAGATGATTAGATAATCCAGATGAACTCCAGAATGTTTTATTTTCTTTTTTATTTATACATTTTGCAGATACTGTAATTTTTAAGTCATATTGACTTACATCTTCATTTCTCCCATAGGTGTAAGGTTTATTTTCATAATTTAATATAGTAATATTTAGAATTAAATCGGCATCATCAGGATTATTGACTATTTTTAATCTTCCATTGTCTATAAAAGCATTAATTATATTTTCATATAATGTTTCTGATAATTCTCCTATGGCAGTTCTATTTTCTATAGGATAGAGATAAATTGTTTTAATATCTGGAGGAATACTATCAGAAGTGCTGTAATACCAGCATCTTACGAATATAATTAATAGAAAGAGCAATATAATTTTATTTTTCATTTTTTCGGTCCTTTTTAAAAAGAAGTTTTTTATAATAGAAACTATTTCTATAAACAATTTTGACATAATTTCTTGTTTCATAATAGGGTATTAATTCTATAAATAAAAAGATATTGTTTAGATTATCATATTTTTTTATCCATCTATTTACTGCTTTTGAACCAGCATTATATGCAGCAACTGCTAAAAAATAATTATTATATTTATCTATTAATTTTTTGAAGTGTTTAATTCCAATTTGTAAATTGAGTTTTGGATCGAATAGATCTTGTGTAGAGATATTTTTTTTTGCTGTTCTTTTAGCTGTATATGGCATAAGTTGCATTAATCCTATTGCTCCTGCTTTTGAATATGCATTGGGGTTAAAAAGAGATTCTTGCCTTATTAGAGCGTAAATAAAGCTAATATCGATACCATATTTATCACAAATTGGTTGAATTATATTTTTATAAGATAATGGAAACATTAGTTTTAGCACAGAAGTAGAAAAGTAGTTGTGATTATTATTTCTAAGCATATTTTCATATTCATTGCGTGTAATATAAAGTAATTTATTAAATTTTTTTAAATTGTAGAGCATATATGAATAAAGGATTAGGAATTCCTCCTTATTGTATAGTTTATATAATCTATAAATAAGGAAATAAGCATCCTGAGTGAATTTTGTTTTATACAGCATTACAAATAATTTATAGTATTTATTATTTTTTAGATTAGAGAAATCTATTTTGTGCGTTTTTGTAGAATTATTCAGATGATTTGGCAGGAAAAATTGGGATATAACACATCCGTAATAATTGCCCTGCATTAGATTATAAGATTTTGTAAAAAACTCAGTTGCAAGTTTTTCATTTTGTAATTTATTATAGATATTCCCGAGTATAAAATATACTTGCTGTTTTTCATACTTACTTTGTGCATAGTTTATTGCTATATTTAAAAATCTTATGGATTTTTCAAATTGTTTTTTTGAGATATAGTATAGTCCTATTCGCAAGTAGCTTTTAAATAAATAGATCTTATGTTTTTTGATGTTACCTGTATATTTTAGAGCATATCTTATCTTGCCTTTTGAGATAAAATCAAAAATAAGATTGTAAGTTAATTCGGCTTTTATATTATTATTTTTTACAAGATTAGAACACTCAATCATTTTTCTAATATTATTTCTTTTCCAGTATATTAAGAAGAGATATTTTAAGGCAGCATCATTAAATCTATTAGGATATTTATTTATTACTATTCTTAAATATTTTCGCGCTTTTGTATAATTTTTTAATTTATAATAAGCTAATCCTTTATAATAATAATAAAATTGTTTATCTCTGTAGCTATTTATTTTTTTGTAAAATTTATTTAATTCTTTTAGGCCTTTTTTAGGATATCCTTTATTAATAAATAGTTTTATTCTGGTTTTCATTTCATTTTTTGTAAGTGATAGTTCTTTTTTATTTGTTAGAATTTTCATTTTATCATAAGCAAATTTATAGTAAGGATGGTTGATTTGATTTACTATAATAGATTTGTATATTGCTATAGCACTATCTTTTTGATTACTTAATTCAAAAAGTTTTGCTTCTTCAATTAAAAGACTATCAGTATTAAAAAATTTATATTTTTTTATTTGTTTTAAATTTGCAAGTGCCAGAGGATAATTTTGTATTTTTTTATAATAAGAAAAAGCATGGTAAAATAGTAATGGACTAAAAATATTAGTAGAATCAATGTTATTATATTTTTTGGTTAGAGTTATTGTTTTATATTCAAAAAATTCTTTTATAATGGGATCTTTTATTTTTTTTAATGTTTGTAATACATTATAATAGTCATGTTTTTTCTCATAAGATGATGCTAATTTTAAAAGAATTTCTTCATAGATATTGGGATGATTTTTAAATTTTGAGTGTATTTTTGAAAAATAAAAAATTGTTGAATCGTATTGATTTTGTTTAAAAAAAGCTCTTCCTTTTTTTAATTCTGTTAGATAGTCTTTTTTACAATTTATAAATGGCAGAAGCAGTATAATGCTAATAAAAATATATAGTAGCTTCATTTTCTGAAATTGATACTTTTGAGTCATGTTTTTTTGAGAAATTTTTTATTCTTTTTAATAATGGGTTATTGGTTACAAAAAAAGGTTTGAGAAATTGTTTTCTATTGTTTATTTTTAAGGGATATATGATTAATTTTTGTATAGTTTTATTTTTTATGATTAGTTTTGTTAAAGATGTTTCATTTGTTTTTGAAAATGTTCCAAATATAAAATTTCCAAGACTGTAAATAATAGGTTTATTTTTATAGGTTTCTACACCAATAAAAGTATGGGAATGGCTTCCAACTACTATGTCTGCACCGTTATCAATACATAAATGAGCAAGAGAATATTGATATGGTTTTGGTTTATGGGTGAGTTCTCCACCCCAGTGAAAATATATTATCAGTATATCAACCTTTGATTTTATATTTTTTATATCATTTTTAATATAGCTGATATATCCAAAATTTATGCCAGGAGAGAATGTTTTTGCAATCATATAATCTCCGAGCATTTTGCTGTAATTTAGTATCCCTATTTTAGTATTATTTAGTGTATAGATTTTAGCTGTTCTTGCATCCTGGATATTTGCGCCAATACCGCAATAATCAATTTCAAGAGAATCAAGTACATCCATAATATCATAAGCTCCCAATATTCCATAATCCATTGTATGATTATTTGCGCACATGAAGCAGTCTATATTTAGCCATTTTAATAGATGGTAATATTCATTGCTCAGATAGTAGTTATATTTTTTAGGCATTGGTGGGTAGTTTTCTTTTATTATAGAGAATTCAAGATTTGCTATAGATAAATCTGTAGGATAGAAAATATTTTTTATCTTTTCATAAAAGTAATTAGAATCTTTTATTGTTGCAAGAAGGTTTTCATGGTTATTTGCAATAAGTATATCTCCACATAGATTAATAATAATTTCCTGTGCAAATATTTTGAGAGTAATTAAATTCAAAAGAATAATAAAAGATATGTTTTTTATCATAAAAAGAGATTATTTCCCTTTTAAAAATGGTGATCCGACAGCCAGATAGTCATATCCTTTTTCAACAAGCATTTCATAATCAGGAATCATTCTCCTACCATCTATTATTAGATAAGGAGGGTTTACTGTTTCTTCTATAAAATAAGATAGTCCACGAAATTCTTCCCAGTCAGTGGAGATGAAGAGTGCATCAGATGTGGTTATTGCGTCTTTTGAGCTATCAAAGTATTTAATTTTTTCAAATAGAGAATTTTTTGCAGGGTCAAAGATTTTTTTAGCCTCATGGATTGCTAAAGGGTCATATGCTCGAATTTCTTTTACACCTTTACCCAGCAAAGCTTCTACAACTTTAATAGAAGAGGCATCTCTCATATCATTGGTTCTTTGTTTAAATGCAAGGCCTAATAGTGCAATTGTTTTACCATTGAAATTGAATCCTGCTTCTTCTACAGCCCTATCAATTAGATATGTCTTTTGATATTCATTAATATTATATACTGCTTCTAATAGTGTTGTATCAGCGCCTTTAGACTTTAGTTGATATATTAAAGATTGTATATCTTTGCCAAAACAGCTTCCACCTGCTCCATTTGATACGTATGAGCCCCATGTTGCGATTCTATAATCAGCAGTTACACCTATTTTTAATTTTTCCATATTAACATTATTCATTTTTTCAGCAACTCTTGCCCCTACACCATTCCAGAATGATATATATGTTAATAATAAAGTGTTTGATATATATTTTATGGATTCGGCTGTTTCGGGAGATGTTTCTATATATTTTATCCTTACATGATTATAAAATTGGCTATATACACGTCTTAGTATTTTGAAGTCTTCTTCTGAATCAGCACCGACTACTACTCTATCTGGTTTTCTTGATAATTGTACAGCATCGCCTTCTGGGAGAAATTCAGGATTTGATGCAACACCTACATTTTTTACATTATATTTTTCTAATATCTTTTGAAGCCTTCTTGCAGTGCCGATAGGTACTGTACTTTTATTCACAATTACCATTCTTTTTGATGGTGGATTTTTGGATAAAATTTTTGCAATATCTTCAGCAGCACTATCATAATATGATAGGTTTGTAGAACCATCTGGATTTGGAGGGGTCGGTACACACATAAATACAGCATCCGCATCTTTAATTGCTTTTTCTAAATTATGTGAGAAGAATAGATATCGGTTTAATGTTTCTGAAATTACTTCATATAAGCCTTCTTCATTTACATAGAATTCTATTTTTTCTTTTTTTCCTGTTTTAAAGGCTTCTATTTTGTTTTTATCAATATCATAAGCCCATACGTAGTGCCCATATTCTGATAAAACAGCAGCATGAGTTAGACCTACGAATCCTGTTCCTACAACTAAAATTTTCATTCAAATCCTCCTTTTTCACAAAAATACCTTGACATAATTTTGCCTTAATTTATAATTAATTATGAACAATTTAATTATTATTGTAAAAAAATTCAAGTGATTTTTAGAAGAAAAGATTTTAAAATTCAAAATGGAGGTTAGAATGGATATTAAAAAGAATCTTGTATCGCAGGATAAATTAAAAGAAGTTCCAGAAGATTTTTTCCATTTAGTATTTGGCAGAAATTTTACAGATCATATGTTTATAATGAAATATACAGAAGAAAAAGGGTGGCACGATCCTGAAATTAAGCCTTATGAAAATTTATGTTTAGATCCAGCTGCTATTATTTTTCATTATGGACAGGAAGTTTTTGAGGGACAGAAGGCATATAGATCTCCTGAAGGAAAAATATTATTATTTCGTCCCGATGAAAATGGTAAAAGAATGAATGCTTCTTTAGAAAGAATGTGTATGCCTGAGATACCATTAGAAGACTTCATCACAGCGGAAAAAGAATTGCTTAAAGTAGAACAAAGATGGGTTCCATCTCAAAGAGGCTGCGCTTTATATATGAGACCAAATGTAATTGCTACAGAACCTGGCTTAGGGCTTAGACCATCTACAGAATATCTTTTTTATATAATTTTATCCCCTGTAGGTCCTTATTATAAAAAAGGGTTTAATCCAGTATCTTTATGGGTTTCAACAGAATATGTAAGATCTGTTAAAGGTGGTACTGGTGCTGCTAAAACAGGCGGTAATTATGCTGGTAGTTTGCTTGCTTCTAAAATAGCATTTCAAAAAGGATATGATCAGGTATTATGGTTGGATGCTAAAGAATTAAAATATGTAGAAGAAGTGGGAGCAATGAATATTTTCTTCTATATTAATGATACTTTGGTTACACCTGAATTATCCGGTTCTATTTTACCGGGTATTACCAGAAAGTCTATTATAGATCTTGCAAAGGATATGGGAATTAAAGTTGAAGAAAGAAGAATTTCTATAGATGAGGTTATTGAAAGTATTGAAAATGGTTCTTTAAAAGAGTCTTTTGGTTGTGGAACTGCTGCAGTTATTACACCTGTAGGAACTATTGGTTATAAGGATAAAAATTATATTATAAATGATAATAAGACGGGAGAATTAACCGAGAAACTTTTTGACATTTTGACAGGTATACAATACGGAGAGATTGAGGATAAATTTGGATGGAATTTGGTGATTGAGTAAACAAATTTCTGTAGGCTATTTTGATATAACTGGGCGTTCAATAGCGTCTATAGAAACGTTTTTTTATATAAAAAAATTTAAATTGGGGATTGATGCCGGATGGCGGGCAGATGAGATATTTAAAAATAATGTAGATAATTTGTTTATATCTCATCTGCATCCTGACCATTGGGATGGAATACTTCATATTTTATTTAGAAATTATCTGTTGAAAAGGAAAATAACTTTTCTTGTATATAATCGTATTTTTGAACAATTTTTGAATATTTTGAATTCTTTTCAGAATAATATTGGCATATCTTTTGATTTTGACGTTACCCCTGTTGATGTAAAATCAGATTTCATACTTGATGAGAATTTTTATCTATCTTTTTATGAAATGGATCATAGTAAACCTACACTGGGATTGATATTATTTAATAATAATAAGCCAATTTTCGCATATACTTCTGACACTTCTATTAATGGTGTTTTAGAAAATCCTATTTTTTGTGAATCAGAAGTTTTGTTTATTGAATCTACTTTTTTAGACAAACAAGATTATGATAAAGCAATAGAGCATAAGCATATTCATATTAAACAAATAGCGGATAATTTGGATAAGTTTAATAATAAAAAGATTTATTTGATACATATTAGCCCCAGATATTCTGAAGAAGAGAGGATTTTTTGGTTTAATTTTTATTTTGGCGATAAAAAAAATAAAAATATCAAAATTCTGTGAATAAAATTTGCTTGCTTATTATACAATTATTTATTATTATAGAACTTAGATTAGAGTCAAAACATCCATAAAAGGAGGAAAAAGTGAAACATTACGATGCTGAAAATATTAGAAATATAGCTTTAGTTTCTCATTCTGGTGCAGGAAAGACTTCTTTAGCTGAGGCTTTGATGTTTGTAGCAGGAGCCTCTAAAAGATTGGGGAAAGTTGATGATGGCAATACAATTTCTGATTTTAATAAAGATGAAATAGAGAGGAAAATTTCTATTAATTCTTCTTTAATGCATCTTGAATGGAAAAAGAATAAAATAAATATTATTGATAATCCTGGTTATATAGATTTTATAGGAGAAGTGCATGGTGCCTTGAAAGTTAGTGAAAATGCAATTGTTATTATAAATGGTGTTTCAGGTATAGAAGTTGGTACAGAGCTTGTATGGGATATGGTTAATCAATATAAAAATAGTACTATATTTTTTATAAATCAATTAGATAAAGAGCATACTAGATTTGATGAAATTATAGGACAGTTGAAGGAAAGATTTCATCATAATATTATTCCCTTACAATTTCCAATCAATGCTGGTCCAGGATTTAATGCTATAGTGGATCTTATTTCAATGAAAGCTTTATATTTTGATTCAGATAGTGGTAAAATAGAAATAAAAGATATTCCGGCTGATTTGCAATCAAAAGCAGAAGAAATGAGAGCAGAATTAATTGATTCTGCTGCAGAAGTAGATGATGAAATAATGGAAAAATATTTAGAAAGTGGTGAATTATCTGATGAAGAGATGAAAAAGGCTATAAAGATTGGTATTAAGAATCAAGCGTTATTTCCAGTGTTTTGCGGTTCTTCTACCTCTTTAGTTGGTATATCTTCATTACTTGATGTCGTTATTGATGCATTACCATCACCAGCAGATGTAAAAGAGATATCACTTATAAATAATGAATCAAAAGAAACAGAAACAGTAGCAATAGGGCCAGATAAAGATACTATTTTATTTGTATTTAAGACATTATCTGAGCAACATGTAGGAGAGTTATCGTTCTTTAAGGTTATAAGTGGTAGTACAAGTAATGGTCAGGAATTGGTTAATAGAACAACAGATTCTCCAGAAAGAGTAGGGCAGATTTTCTTTATGAGAGGTAAGGAACGTTCTGAAGTTGATAAAGTCTCTTTTGGAGATATTGGGGCTTTGGTAAAATTGAAAAAGACACATACTAATAATACTTTAACTGAGAAAAAAATAAATTATTTAGTTCCTCCAATTGATTTTCCTGAGCCAAAAATTAGAGCAGCAGTTAAAGCTTTAAATCAAGGAGATGAAGAGAAAATAGCAGCTGGTTTTAGTAAATTGCATGAGGAAGATCCTACATTTTTTAGTACAGTTGATACAGAATTGAAACAGACTATTGTATTTGGTCAGGGAGAATTACAGCTTGAGATTATTTGCAATAGATTAAAAGAGAGATTTGGTGTTGGAGTAGAATTAATTAGGCCAAAGATTCCATATAGAGAAACTATTAAGAAGAAATCAGAGGCAAGATATAAATATAAAAAACAGTCAGGTGGTAGAGGACAGTATGGAGATGTTAATATTGTTATTGAACCATTATCACGTGGTGGTGGATTTGAATTTGTAGATGCTATTGTTGGTGGAGTTATACCTGGCAAATATATTCCTGCTGTTGAGAAAGGTATTAGAGAAACTATGGAAGAAGGTATCTTAGCTGGTTATAAGATTGTGGATTTGAAAGTTACTTTGAATGATGGTTCTTATCATTCAGTTGATTCGTCAGATTTAGCTTTTAAAATTGCAGCTTCTATGGCTTTGAAAAAAGCTTTTGAAAGTGCGAATCCTACTTTGTTAGAACCTATATATGAAATAGAAGTTACTGTTCCAGAAGAATATATGGGCGATGTTATGGGAGATATTTCAGCAAGAAGAGGAAAAATTCAGGGAATGAATGCAAAAGGACATTTTCAGGTGATTAAAGCATTGGTACCGTTAGCAGAATTGTATAGATATTCAACATCACTTCGTTCAATGACTCAAGGTCGTGGTTTGCACACTCAAAAATTCTCTCACTATGAAGAAGTACCCCATGATGTTATTCAAAAAATTATAGAAGAAGCTAAAAGAGAAAAAGAGGAAATTAATAAATAATTAAGGAGTTAATGAATGTCAGGACATAATAAATGGAGCACCATTAAAAGAAAAAAAGAAAAAAATGATGCCCAGAGAGGTAGAATTTTTACAAGGTTAATTAAAGAAATAACTGTTGCTGCCCGATTGGGTGGAGGAGATCCTGAAACTAATTCAAGGTTACGTTCTGCAATTGCTAATGCAAAAGCACAGAATATGCCTCAAGATAATATTATAAGAGCTATTAAAAAAGGTACTGGTGAGTTACCTGGTGTTAGTTATGAAGAAATTACTTATGAGGGATATGGTCCAGGTGGCACTGCTATTTTAGTTGAATGTATGACTGATAATAGGAATAGAACTCATCCGGAAATAAAGCATATTTTTTCAAAATATAATGGTAACCTTGGCTCAAGTAATAGTGTTGCATGGATGTTTGATAAAAAAGGAATTATTCAGGTTCCAGCAGATAAAACAGATGAAGATTCATTATTAGAATTGTTAATAGATTTTGATGTTGATGATATTTCTAATGAAGAGGGATTTTTTGAAATTACTATTGCTCCTAAGGATTTAGAATCTGCTAAAAAGGTATTGGAAGACAATAATATACCTATATCTCATGCTGAAGTTTCTATGGTTCCTCAAAATACTAAAAAGCTTGAAGGTAAAGAAGCAGAAACTATGTTAAAGTTATTAGATGCATTGGAAAATCACGATGATGTACAACATGTTTACTCTAATTGTGAATTTGATGAAGAGTTTTTAAAAGCTAATTCATAGTAAAGAATAGAATTTTTATAAAGCGGGAAAGGATTTTCCTTTTCCGCTTTTTTATTTTTCAGGGGTTTTTATTTTATAAAATCCGGGATATAGTCATCTGTTGCTGAATCTAAATCTTGGAAGAAACCATCAAATTCATGTTTTTCAAAGGAATATTTATAAGCTATGAGATATTCTTCTTTTTGTAATTTTTTATTTATTTCTGGAAATTTTTGTGAATTTCCATATGGAATATATTGAGACATCAGGCTTAGGAGAATATTTTTTTGAAAGTATTTATTAATTAAAAATATAACTTTTAGAGAATTTTTGATATTTGAAGGTAAAATCAGATGCCTTATTATCACTCCTTTTTGTAGCATTTTTTCTTTTATAATTATTTTTTCAGTATTTATTATCATCTGTTTAATAGCTTTAATAGCTGTATTTTTATAATTTTTTATATTAGAGTATTTTTGAGCTATGCTATCATAACCGTATTTAAAATCAGGCAAATAAATATCTATAATATCTTTCATGTTTTTTATTGTTTCGACATTATCATAAGCATTTGTATTATAAATGAATTTAATATCTGGATATTGTTTTTTTATTTTTTTTGCAGCATATATTATAATAGGTGCATAATGTGTTGGTGATACAAAGTTTATATAATAGCAACCTTTTTGATATAAAGTTATTATAATTTCAATAAAGCGTTCTAAACTCACTAAATAACCGTTTCCATTATGGCTAATTTCAAAATTTTGACAATAAATGCATTTTAAATTGCAATGTGAAAAAAAGATATTTCCAGAACCTGAAGGAGGTGTTATAACTGGTTCTTCATGAAAAAAGGGCTGGTATAAATTAAGTTTAAAATATAATGTATTGTTTTTGTAAATAACAGGAGCTCGACATACTCCTAATTGTTTGAATCTATTTATATTGCAATTATGAGGACAAATATTACAGTTTTCAAAGAAAGCTATTAATTCTTTTTTTGTCATTATTAATTATTTAGCTAACCTTCTTCAATTTCTTGAACAAGAGCGTTAAACAGAGTTATTATGTCTTGATCAGCCTTTATTAATCTTTCTGCTAATATATTTGCTATTTTTTTATAAATAATCATACCTATATAGTTATCTTCCTCACATATTTTATTGAAATCTACTCTATTTAGGATAAGAAATTCAGAATCTTCTTCACATATTACTGTAGCAGTTCTTTTGGCATCGCGCAATAAAGATATTTCCCCAAAAAATACATGCTCTTTATCTTTTAGTACAATTACAGTGAACCTATCATTATTAAATGTTTTTTTTTCAATCCTAACAGTACCTTTCTTTATGATATATAAGGAATCTCCAATTTCATCTTCTTCAATAACAATATCACCTTTTTTGAATTTTTTATATTTAAGATATTTTACAACAACACCCAATCGTTCGGGATTGTCTTTGAAAAATTTGAAAAAATCAAGATTTAATAAAACGTCATAAATTTCATTCTGATTTTTCATTAGATATTAATAAGATAAATTTTGAATTTTTTTTGATTATATAATTATCTGATGGGTTAAAAATAGGTTTGTTGGGTTTTAATAGCTTTACCTGTTGAAGGTTATTTACCAACATTGAAATATCAGCAGTTTTCTGGGCTTCATTTATAGCTTCTTTTTTTCTTTGATAAAAATTACCTGTATTTTCTATAAGTCCGATTAAAATCGTATTTTCATATTGGTGATTTATATATTTTTTTAATTCTGAATAAGGTTTATGAAATAGAGTTTCTGGAATATTTTCTATAATCAGATTATTTTTATTAAGAAATTCATTAATTATATTAAAAACTCCACTTGAGTGAATTGAGTAAGAAAGGATTAATTTATCTATTTCATTTTTTATGATAATTTCATCACATTTTGCATTTTGAAAATATGAGTAGTATTTAATATCAAGAAGTTGAGCTGCAACATAAACTTTTTGGTTAATATTTTTTATAGTAATGATAGACATTACTGTTTTGGTATCCTGTTCTATTGCATTATTGCCATTTTCATCAGATTCTGCTAAAATAATTACCTTTTGAGCGGTCTCTATTCTTGCTTTTTTTAATGTTGTTTCATCAAGGTGGCTACCGTTTATATAATAAATATCACGGTTGATAAATTTTTCAATAATTTTAGAATTTTTTTCTGGAGGACTTGTATTTAATAAAACTAATGGGATATCAGAAGGGAAATTTTTAATATAATGTTCAAGTATATCACTTAAATTATTTGCATATCCACAGATAATAATATGATTCGAGATATTTTTTAATTTTAGTAATCCTTGCTTTTTTTTTAAATCTTGAGATACTAATAGAGATGCTATTCTACCTGTTACCATACTTAATAGAGCTATTCCTAAAAACATTGTAATAATGCCAATAATTTTACCAATAGTAGACACAGGAACAATATCTCCATAGCCAACTGTTGTAATTGTTACTAATGTCCACCAAAAACCATCAAAAAGACTTTTTATTGCAGGGTTACCAGTTCTGCTTTCTACCCAAAATACTATTGTTGATGATATAATTGCTATTGAAAAGAGAAATAGAAAGATTTTAAAACTTTGATTATTGATAATTTTTTTTAGTTTCATGTTTTTTTTAAAATTTCTTCAATTTTTAGCAACATTTTGTCTTTCTCAATAGGCTTTAGCATATACCCTGCTATTTTAAGTTTAAAAAAATCGATTACGTCTTGTTTACTTCTACTATTTGTCATTATTATTACAGGAATTTTATGAAAAGAAGGGTGAATTCTTAATAGTTTAACAAATTCTTTTGCTTTTTCTGAAGATTGATTATGTTCTAAAATGATTAAATCTGGCTTATGTACTTTTACTAAGCCAAAAGGGAAACCCCCAAATTCATTTGTAAGTAGTTTGTATCCTTTTTTTATAAGAAATAATTTTAATGTTTTTGTTAGATTTTTATCTGAGCTTATGAGGAATATTTTTTTTTCTTTTTTTTCTAAATTATCTAACTTATGTTCATGCTTTGTTTTTGTAAGTATTTTTTTTTCTTTTTTTATTGTAGGAGATCTTTTTTTTGTATTTATAGGTTGATTTGGTTTTGGAATAGCTTTTGATACTAATTTAGAAACATCTATATCTTTTTTGCCTTCTAATTCTGCAATTTTTTTTAGGATAAATTCTCTTTTATTAGTCATTGAATTTCCCTCTTTTTAATAATGAATTTAATAATTTTTAGGATAAAATCAAGATTATTTTAAAAATAGCTTGCTAAAAGTAAAAAAAAAAAACATTATAGAAAAAAAGGAGTGGTTTATGATAAAAATTAATGGTAACACTTTAACAATTGAGGACGTTGTTAAAGTTGCGAGATTTTATGAAAAGGTTGAGATTGATGAATCTTGTATTAAATATATAAATAGGAGTTCGGATATTGTTAAAGAATATATTGATGAGAAAAAGGTAGTTTATGGTATAACCACTGGTTTTGGAAATTTTGCAAATATAGTAATCCCACCTGAACATGTAAGAGAATTACAAAAAAATCTTTTGATGTCTCATGCTTCTGGAATTGGACCTTATATTGAAGATGATCAGGTTAGGGCTATGATGCTTTTAAGATTAAATGCATTGGTTAAAGGTTATTCTGGAATACGATATAAAGTTTTGGATAGACTTTTATTTTTTTTGAATGCTAATATTTTGCCATTGGTCCCTAAAAAAGGAAGTGTAGGAGCAAGTGGGGATTTAGTACCTCTTGCGCACATGTCTCTTCCTTTAATTGGACTTGGTAAGGTTAAATATAAAGATAAGATTTATGATAGTGGTGATCTTTTGAAAGAATTGCAAATGGAGCCATTGGTTTTAGAAGCTAAAGAAGGATTGGCTTTGATTAATGGAACCCAAATGATGTCAGCAGTGGGTGTTTTGAATTTATATGATAGTTATATTTTAGCAAAGACAGCGGATATAGCAGTATCAACATCTATAGAAGCATTGAAAGGAACTGATAAACCGTTTGATCCAAGAATTCATGAGCTAAGGCCGCATAATGGGCAGAGACAAGTGGCACAAAATATTTTGCGAATGTTACAGGATAGTGAAATATTGGAGAGTCATCGTAATTGTAGTAAAGTTCAGGATGCATATTCATTGAGATGTTCGCCGCAGGTTCATGGTGCTACAAGAGATACATTAGATTTTGTTAGAAGAGTTTTAACTACTGAAATTAATTCAGTTACAGATAACCCAATTGTTTTTCCTGATACAAAAGAGAGTATTAGTTGTGGAAATTTTCATGGCCAGCCGGTTGCTTTGGCATTAGATTATCTTGGTATTGCTGTTGCAGAACTTGCCAATATTTCTGAAAGAAGAGTTGAAAGATTAGTAGATCCTGCTTTATCAAATTTACCTCCTTTTTTGACAAAAGAAGGAGGACTTAATTCTGGATATATGATTTCTCAATATGCGGCAGCTGCTTTAGTTTCTGAAAACAAGGTTTTAGCACATCCTGCTTCTGTTGATTCTATACCCACTTCAGCGAATCAGGAAGATCATGTTAGTATGGGGACGATTGCTGCTTTCAAAGGAGCAGAGATTGTTAATAATGTGAGAAATGTTTTATCTGTGGAATTAATGTGTGCTGTTCAAGGGCTTGATTTTATTAATGAGAAACCTGGAAAGGGTGTTAAGGTTGTATATGATACAGTAAGGAAATATATACCTTCTTTAACACATGATAGAGTTCTTGCTTATGATCTTCAAACTATGCAAAAGCTTATAAAAGAAGAATTGCTTATTAAGGAAGTGGAAAATGCAATCGGAAATTTATATTAAATTGATGGATAAGGCAAAAGATGTTGTAAAGAATTCTTATGCTCCATATTCAAAGATAAATGTTGGCGCAGCTATTCTGTGTGATAATGAGCAAATGTTTACAGGTGTGAATATAGAAAATTCATCTTATGGTTTGACAATGTGTGCTGAAAGGGTAGCTTTATTTAAAGCAGTATCAGAAGGTTATAAAAATTTTATTGCTATTGCTATTTATTCGCCGAATTTTGCAGAAATAATTCCTTGTGGTGCTTGTTTACAGGTTTTAGCAGAGTTTAATAATGATTTAGATATGATTTTTGAGGCAGAAGATGGAAATATTATAGTGAAAAAACTCAAGTCTTTTTTACCGGAGAATTTTAGAATTTAAAATATGTGTGGTATAGCCGGGATATTAAGTTTTTCTAAATCTATTGATAAATTAGAACTATTGATAAATAGGATGACAGATAAAATTTCACATAGAGGTCCGGATGATTCTGGATTTTTTGTTAAATATACAAATGATTTGTCTATTGCTTTAGGGCATAGGAGATTAAGTATTATTGATCTTGAAACAGGTCATCAGCCAATTACTAAAGATAATTGCACTATTGTCTATAATGGAGAAGTTTATAATTTTCAGGAAATAAAAAAAAATCTTGAAGAAAAATATATATTTTCCACAAAAACAGATACAGAAGTGATTTTAACAAATTATATAGAAAAAAAAGAAGATTTTCTGAATGATTTGAGAGGAATGTTTTCTTTTGCTATTTTTGATGAAAATAAAGGGCATTTGGTGCTGGCAAGAGATAGAATAGGTCAGAAACCCCTTTTTTATTATTATAAAAATGGTTTTTTTGCTTTTGCTTCTGAAATTCAGGCATTGTTAGAACTGGATTTTATAGAAAAAGAAATAAATTATAATTCTATTTTTAAATATTTGCATTTAGGTTATATCCCTTATCCTGAGACAGCATTTAAAAACATAAAAAAATTACCTCCTGCAAGTTTTTTGATTGTTTCTAAAGCAGGTATTTTCGTAAAAAAGTACTGGGAGTTAAGCAAAAGAAATAATAATAATAATTTTTCAGAAGAATATTTTATAGAACAAACAAAGTATTTATTAGAAGAATCGGTAAAGTTGCGGATGATAGCAGATGTTCCTTTGGGGGCTTTTTTAAGTGGTGGAATAGATTCTTCGTTAATAGCAATTTTAATGGCGAAACAAAGCAGTCAGCCTATAAATACATTTTCTATTGGGTTTAAAAAAAATACTTATAATGAGCTGCGGTATAGTAAACAGGTTGCAAATTTTATAGGCTCAAATCATAATGAGTTTGTGGTTGAGGCAGATGCGATTTCTATTTTAGATGATTTAGTTGAGCATTTTGGTGAGCCTTTTGCTGATTCATCGGCTATTCCAACATATTATGTTTCTAAGATTACTTCAGATTATGTTAAGGTTGCATTAAGTGGTGATGGAGGAGATGAAGCTTTTTGGGGGTATGATAGATATAAAGCTTTTTATTTGTCTGAGAATTTCAATATATTTTTTAAATTTATTATAATGAAGTTCGCAAAATTTATACCTGATAACCTCGATATTAAAAATAAATTAGCAAGAATTAAAAGATTTGCACGGGCTATGGAGTTGGCACCTTTGGAACGTTATTTTAAATGGATTTCATTGTTTGATCACCAGGTTTTAAAAGCTATTGGAGGAGAACATATTGAAAGCGAACATTTTGAATTGGATTTTTTTGATGATAAATTGAGTTTAGATTTTGATAAAATAAATAAGTTTGATTATGATTTTTATCTACCCTGTGATATACTTCCCAAGGTGGATATTGCCTCTATGGCAAATTCTTTAGAAGTGCGGGCTCCGTTGTTAGATCATAAATTAGTAGAATTTGCTTTTTCTATTCCGTTAAAATATAAATTTAAAAAAAGAACGGGGAAATATATTTTAAAAAAGATTTTAAAAGAGTTAATGCCAGGGTATGATATAAAAAGAGAAAAATTTGGTTTTGGAGTGCCTATTGCTGATTGGATAAGGAATGATTTGAAAGATTTTACAAGAGAATTATTATTGGATGGAACATTTGATAAAAGGGGAGTTTTAAAAAAAGGGGTTATAGATAAATTATTGAGGCTTCATTTTGAGAGAAAAGCAAATTTTGGAGCATTTCTTTATTCTTTGGTTTTTTTAGAATTGTGGTTTAGAAAATTTAGCGATTAGTTTATATAATTGTTTTTTATTTTAAATAATTGTTTGTTCTAAAGAAGTGGGGTGAGATTATATAGAAATCGTATTTTATATATGAAGAAGTAATTTTGCAGTTGTAAAGTAGATAAATAGTCCTGTAATATCAACGATTGTAGTAAGAGCAGGGGAAGCAACAACAGCAGGGTCTAATTTAAATTTTGCAGCAATTAATGGGAGGAATGTTCCTATTAGGGTAGAAGTAATTACCTGAAGAGATAAAGCCAGAGCAATTACAATAGATATATTCAATAATGTATATCCTGCTGGTATTGTAGCATCTTTTGATATAAAAACAACTTTCGCCCACGATAGTATGCCAAGTACTATAGCAAGTAGAAGGGATATTTTAAATTCTTTTAATAGAACAGTAGCCATTTCTTTTAATTTTAGTTTAATTTCTCCTAATGCAAGAGCTCTTATGATAACAGTTGCTGATTGGCTACCGATATTACCACCAGTGTCTGCTATCATCGGCATATATAAGGCTAAAATCATTAGTTTTTTCATAGTATCTTCAAAACTTTGAATAATCATACCAGAAAATAGGCCAAGAGCAGCTAATCCTATTATCCATCCCGCTCTATTTTTGAAATGTATCCATACTGGAGTTTTTATATAAGATGCTTCGTGAGAACCTCCAATAGCCATCAATTTTTCCATATCCTCTGTTTGTTCTTGAGTGATAATATCCATAGCATCATCGTAGGTAATAATACCAACAAGTGCATCATTTTCATTTATTACAGGGAGAGCGATTAAATTATATTTTTGAATTTTTCTTGCTGCTTCTTCCTGGTCATCATTAACTTTTGCATATATGATATCTTTTTGCATTATCTGGCTAATTTGAAGCTTTGGATCTGCTAATATCAAATCTTTGAGAGAAACAAAGCCCAATAGTTTCCTTTGTTTATCCACTACATATGCATAGTAAATTGTTTCTTTATCAGGTGCTTCGAGTCTTAATTTTTCAATTGCTTGTGCTACGGTTATATGAGGTTGGAGAGTTACATATTCAGATGTCATAACAGCACCAGCAGTGCCTTCTTCATAAGATGATAGTCTTATTATATCTTCACGTTCTGCCTGAGCAATTGCAGGTAATAAATATTTTTGATAGTCTTCAGGCATTTTTTTCAGAAGGTCAACTCTATCATCATTAGGCATTTCCGAGATAAGCTGGGCAAGTTCATTTCTTGAAGTTATTTCTACAACTTTTAATTGGATATCTAAATCTAAATAGCTAAAGATTTCAGCCGCTAATGGTAACTCTATTAGTTTTAATATTTCCCATATATCTTTTTCATTTAGTTCTGATAATGCCTCT
>CAYLKS010000008.1:0-69928 GCA_964384205.1 uncultured bacterium
TTATCTTGAGTCAATGCATTAGGGTTAGTTAAATCAAGATAATTATCACTACATTTAAAAAAGATGATAGCTAAAAATAAAAACATAATAAAAAAGTTTATCTTTTTCATATTCATCCTCCATTACCTAAAATTTTAATTGAAGGCCAATTAAATAAGTCTTTGCTAAAGGATATAAACCTCTGTCTACACCTCTTGAAAATAAACTGCCACCAGAAACACCTGGATCATAACCAGAATATTTGGTAAATGTCAAAAGATTATCTGCACTTACATAAATTCTTAATCCATTAATACCAAATTGTTTCAATTTCTTGCTGTCAAAATTATATCCAATTTCTATATTTTTAACTCTGAAATAAGAACCATCTTCTAAATATAAATCAGAAGGCCTTCCATTAAAATTAGGGTCTCCAAGAACAACTCTTGGAAAATCAGAATTTGGATTCTCACTACTAAATCCATTCAAACATTCTTTAGAGGCGTTCCTGTTATTAGCTGGATTCTTATTCTCTATTAACCATTTTAAACCATTATACATTTTTCTTCCAGTAACACCATGAAATAAAACACTAAAATCAAAATTTTTATATGTACCATTAAAATTTAAACCAAACTCTAAATCAGGTATAGCACTGCCCATATAAACTCTATCATCATTTATAACACCATCTTTATTTGTATCAACAAATTTTACATCACCTTGTTTTACATTAGGTTGCAATAATTCGCCATTTGAATTTCTATAGTCATCAATTTCTTCCTGACTTCTGAAAATACGTGCTGTCTGATATAAATAAAATGCCCCAATCTCACTTCCTACAAAAGACTTTGTAGTTGCATTTTCATTATGCTGTACATAACCACCCCAAATAACTTCATCAGCATATCCTAATTTCTTAATTTCATTTTTATAAGTAGAAAAATTCGCAGAAATATTGTATTTAAAATCCCCTGTAAATTTATGATAGATAATAGAACCTTCAAACCCTTTATTTTGCATCTCACCAGCATTAGTAACAGGTCCACTCCAAACACCTGTAGATATAGGAATAGGAACATTTACTAACATATCTGTTGTATTTGTGATATAATAATCAAATGTCATTTCCAGCTGTTTTTCAAACATCTGTAAATCTAACCCTATATCTTTGGTCTCTGTCTCTTCCCATTTAATACCTAATGCAGGAAAATCTGTAACAGATGCTCCTATATAAATATCCTGATTCCTACCAAAAACATAATTCAAAGAAGTTGCATCAACAGATATAGTAGGGATAAAGGCATAATCACCAATTTCCTGGTTACCTAATTTACCCCAACTTCCACGGATCTTAACATCATTAAAAAATGAACTATAAGGTATGGATTTAAAAAATGATTCATCACTTATTCTCCATCCTAAAGATACTGATGGAAATGTACCATATCTTTTATCTTCATCAAATCTTGAAGAACCATCTCTTCTTATATTAAATTGAAATAAATACTTATTAGCATAAGAATAGGAAACTCTACCAAAAAATGATTGCAATCTATTTTCAACTTCACTACCAAATGCGCTAGCATTTTCTGTTCCTGCGCTTAATACTTTTAAATCTGGAGATGGGAAATTCTCCACAGAACCACCTGTAGATCTACTAAAACCTCTTTCTCTCGAAAATCTAAGTAACATGGTTAAATCATGCTTTCTATATTTTTTAAAAAATGTAAGAGTATAATCCATAACAGTATGCGTATATCTGGATCTTGTTTCACTCAATATTGCTTTATCACGCTTATCTACATATCCCATCTGATAAATAGGCTGATAATTTAGCATAGTAATAATCTAAAACTTGCTGTTAACTGAGTTTTATAAACCAAGCCTTTTAATATTTCATATTCTGCATAAGCTGTTGCCATCACATGATAAGTGTCATCTTTATTTTCTGTTAATTTGTTATATCCAACAGGATTAGTAGGATCAGGAAAATCCATATTTGACGCAGGTCCGCCAAATCCACCAATATTATTTTTATCATATACAGGAACAATTGGGGGCATTGATAATACCTGATATATTGCTTCTGTTCCAGAATCATCATTCCATTCATTTCTTGTTCTTCCTAATGATAATGATTGTCCAAATTTAAATTTCCCTTTTGTTAAATCTGTATTAACTCTCAATGTCATTTTATCAGCTCCAGTTGCAACAGCTATACCATCCTGTTTTGCATACATTCCAGAAATCATATATTTAAAAGATTTAGTACCACCGCTAAGGCTCAAATCATATTTATTAAATGGAGCATCTCTAAAAAATTCATCCTGCCAATCAACATCCGGAAAAGCAGAAGGATTTTTCTCCCATTCAGTAACAAATTTAGGAACATCAATCCCTGCGTTTTCATTAGCCATTCTCACAATCTTTATATATTCAGCAGCATTAGCAAGATCCATCTTTTTCCCAAGGTGTTGAATACCATAAGAAGCTTTAAAAGAAATTTGCGGAGCACCTATAATTCCTCTTTTAGTATTTACTATTATCACGCCATTTGCCGCTCTTGAACCATAAATAGCTGCTGCTGATGCGTCTTTTAAAATATCAATACTTTCAATATCCTCAGGGTTTACAAAATTTATATCTCCTGGAGCTCCATCTATAATATACAATGGTGCATTATTATTAATAGTACCTGTACCTCTTATCTTTACATAAGGAGTTGTTCCTGGCTGACCATCATAAACTTCAATATTAACACCAGGTGCCTGCCCCTGCAGTGCTTTAATAGCATTTGTTGTCGGTATTTTTTTTGCCTCATCTACAGATACAGTCGTAACAGATCCTGTTACATCCATTTTCTTTTGAACACCATAGCCGATTACAACAATCTCTTCACCTTTTATCTCCGAAGGTTCTAATACAAAATTACACTTCACAGTAACACCTTCTAAAACTTCGATCTCTTTTATCTGTTCCTTATAACCAATGTATAATACTCTTATTTGATATTTACCGGGCTTTAACCCAACTATCTTATATTCTCCATTTTCATCTGTAGCAGCACCTAAATTAGTTCCAACAACTACTACATTTGCTCCTACTAAAGCTTCTCCATTAATATCTTCTATCTTCCCAGAAATTATACCCTGTTCTTGCGCCTGAACTAATGCAAAACTAAACAAAAACATCAACAAAACAAAAAAATTCTTCATAATCCTCTCCTTTTTAAAGTGTACTGTTAATCACAAATTTTAATTTTTCATTCAACAAATTTTCCTCCTTTCTGAAAATAAAACATTTTATAATCTTGCTTTAAATTAATAAAAAATTTTAGAAAAAAATACCAATAATAAAAAAAATTATATTTAAAAAATATTTCAAAATAATTTTTATATCAACAATATATTGATTTTTCTGAAAAATATATTATATTAAAAATTTTATTATTATGCAATAATATAATAATTTATTTTATTATTTATATAAAACTTTAAAATACTTTTTACAAAAAATCAAGTCTTTTTTACTATCTTTTTACTTTTTTTTAGCTTATTATATCTAACATAAAATATAAAATATAAATAGAAAACAAACTTATCATAATAATTACCAAATAAACTCATATCTGGATGGAATAAATTTAAAAAATATAACAATTCTCAATGTATGGTTAGCCAAATTCTTTTTATCGATCATTACAACAATAATGGCAATTCATAACTTATAAAAATCTTTTCTCTACCATAATTTATTGCAACACTATAATCCACAAACTATTAAATAATATATTTTCTATTGTTTTACATTAAGTGATAAAATCAAAATCCTATTGAATTTTGATTTTGAATTTGTTAATATACAAAAAACTCTAACGGGAAAGGTGGAAATATGAATATTGAAAAACATAAATTGAATCTAAAAGATAAAATCTTAATTATTGGTCATAAAAATCCAGATACGGACTCTATATGTTCCGCAATTGCTTACGCTTATTTAAAAAATAAACTTACCAAATCTAACGATTTTATTCCTTGCAGAATTGGGCACTTAAATGCTCAAACCGAGTATATTCTGGCAAAAGCAAAAGTAGACCCGCCTCTATTTATTTCAGATATATATATAAAAGTTAAAGATGTGATGACTTCTGATGTGCTATGTATTAATAATGAATCTCCATTGGTAGACGCTATTAAAATTATGCAAGATAAAAGAGTTAGAATTGTTCCTGTAAAAAATAATGCAGATAAATTAGTCGGAGTTGTTTCTCTGTTCTCTTTAAACGAGCACCTTCTGAGTGTAACATCTCCAATGGAAGATTTAAATGTAAAAATTTCACTACAAAATCTTATTAAAGTTTTAAATGCTAAGATATTATCAGGCAACATAAAAGAAAAAATTTTCGATGCTGAATTTGTTGTTACTGTAATGGGAACATATTCTTTTATTAATGAAATAAAAAATAAAGATACTAATAAAATTATATTATTTACTTCTGATAGAAATGATATAATTATGATGGGAATCGAATATGGGATAAAAATCATTGTAATTACAGGAGGAATAGAACCAAATCCAGATGCAATAAAAAAGGCACAGGAAAATGGTGTGCTTTTGATTATTACAGATTTTAATATTACAAGAACTTTGAATCTCGCAAAATTATCCATACCCGCAGGATTTGCTGTGGAACAAGGCAATTTTACAATAAATCAAAATTCACTATTATCAGATGCAAAATCTAAACTATTAAGTTCAAAGCTAAGAGGACTCGTTGTTACTGATGATAAAGGAGACATTCAGGGAATATTAACAAGAAGTAATTTACTCCAAAATATAAAACATAAAATTATTTTAGTGGATCATAATGAAAAAAGCCAATCTGTTGCAGGACTAAGCGAGGCAGAAATATTAGAAGTAATTGATCATCATAGAATAGGAAATTTTAATACAAATAAACCAATTACCTTCTTTTCAAGACCTATTGGGAGTACATGTTCTATAATTGCATCATTATTTAAAGAATATAAAATACAACCTCCGAAAAAAATCGCTCTTTTATTATTAGCTGGAATATTAAGTGATACTGTTATTTTCAAATCACCTACATGCACTCAAGAAGATATTGAACTTGCAAAATGGTTATCAGAAATATGCTCCGTAAACCCTGAAAAATTCGGATATGAAATTTATCAAAAATCATCTAAGTTGCATATTATGTCTTCTACAGATATTATAACAAGTGATATGAAAACCTATCACGAAGGGAAAATCGCATTCTCAATAAGTCAGATAGAAGTATTTGAATTTTCTGAAATCGATGAAAGAATCAATGAGTTAATTGAAGAACTTAATAAATTACGAAATTCTAATAATTATCTTTTTTCTGCATTAATGGTAACAAATATAACAGAAGGAGACTCTCTAATAATATATTCTGGAGATTCTTATTTAATTAATCTAATGGGCTTCAAAAAATACTACAACAATAATGTTTATTTTGCAAATGGCATAATATCAAGAAAAAAACAACTTGTCCCAACAATTCTATCTCTACTTAAAGAAAGAATAAATGAATAAGGTTGGGGAAAATAAAAGTTCCCCAACCTTTATTTAGAAAATATATTTAAACTTTCTCCAATACAGTAAGCAATAAAGTCCAAAACTTCTCTACAGAAGGTATATTTACTCTTTCATCTGGAGAATGAGGGTTTTGAATGGTTGGCCCAAAAGACACCATATCCATACCTTCAAATTTTTTACCAATAATTCCTGTTTCCAAGCCAGCATGGATTGCTTTTATTTCTGGTTTTTTATTGAATAACTCTTCATAGACTTTTGCCACTAATTTCACAATATTAGACTCAGGATCTGGTTGCCAACCGGGGTATTCAGAAGAATGTGAATATTCTGCATTTGCTAATTTTGCATTAGCTACAATTTGATTTACTACAGATTCTATCCCATAATCAGCAGAGCTTCTGCTCATTTCAGATATTTCCACATTCCCATCTCTAACATCAATAATAGCAAGGTTTGTAGATGTTTCAACAAGTCCTTCTATTGCCTGGCTCATTGCAATTACTCCATGAGGCAAAGAAACCAATAAATTTAAAATTCTATTACTATCTTCAACCGATAAACAACTCCCAACATTCTCTTTATAAGTAATTTCTAATGCTAAATCAGGATCTGTATTTTTATAATATTGTTTAGCTTTTTCAAAAGAATTTTCTAATATTTTAACAATTTCATCCGAACACTTTGCCATTCCTATAACAGCCGTAGCTTCTCGTGGAATTGCATTACGCTTATTGCCAGCTTTAAACTCTTTTATAACAAATTCATTACTTTTACTTAAATCAAAAAGCATACCCGCTAATAACTTAATAGAATTTGCTCTCCCTGTATTTATATCCATACCAGAATGTCCGCCCTTAAGTCCGGAAACCTTTATCTCATAACCATCATACATTGTGTCTATAGTTTTAGCTTTAAATGTGATATTTGTATCTTTACCACCTGCACAACCTATTACAAATTCGCCTTCTTCTTCACTATCAAGATTAAGTAAAATTTTACCACTTATAAAATCTTCCTTTAATCCAAAAGCACCTGTCAAACCAGTTTCTTCATCAACAGTTGCCAACACCTCAATAGGGCCTGTTTTTACACCCGGATCTATAACAACAGCTAAAGCAGCAGCAAGACCAATACCATTATCAGCTCCTAAAGTAGTTCCATCTGCCTTGATCCAATCACCGTCTCTTACCAATTCTATAGGATCTGTATCAAAATTAAATTTTTTATCTGAATTCTTCTCGCATACCATATCCATATGAGCCTGTAACACTACTGTAGGTTTCTTCTCCATTCCTTTAGAAGCCGGTTTTTTGATTACTACATTACCCAAATCATCCTGTTTATACTCTAAATTATGTTTCTTAGCAAATTCCACCAAAAACTGACTAATCTTTTCCTCTTTTTTTGAAGAACGCGGTATTTGTCTAATTTGATCAAATATCTCCCATAATTTTTCAGGTTTTAATCCCTGTAAAACTTTATGCATATTATCCTCCTGTTATTAAAAAGTTTTCAGATACTATATTATATAGAAAATATTTTTATTGTCAATTACTTTAAAGGAAAATCTACAATTCAAGAAAAACTCTTTTTACTATTAATGATTTAATATTTTAAATTTAGAATATTCCTCTCGTATCCTGCCAAATTATTTCTTAATTGTTGTAAACTAATTTTATTTAAATTCTCATTAATTTCTTTATTAAATGTTTCCAATACTCTAATAATTCTTCCTTTTAATTTCATATAATGTTGTGAATTTTTTTTATTACTTATTATAACAAATAATAAATTAATATAGTTATCTTTTAAATATTTATGTCTCTTAAATAATAACAACTTATTATTTCTAAATAATAAAAGTTGTGTTTTCTCTACACTTTCATCATAAATATGAATTATTGTATAATACTTCCCAAAAACAGCAGGGAAAATATGGAGCTTTTTATCTAATAATTGAGTAATTCTCTCCTTACACTCATCATCACAGCAAAAAGAAACTACCTTCTCTGTAACAAAATTCCTGAAATCCTCAAAATTATCAAAATTGACCTCAAAAAGATTTCTTTCTTTTAAAAAGGAATTAATCATTTGCTATTTTTTCTATAAATTTCTGCTAATTTTCTGGCCTCTTGAAAATATGATAAAATCAGCCTACAATTCTTATTTCTTTTATTAAAAATATAATCAGCTTTTTCTTCTCCCCATTGATATGCAACAATACTTTTAAGAACATAATTTTTTAAAATTTCTATATTATTTGTTAATTCTGAAGAATCGACTTCTATATCATTGTCTTTTAAATACTCCACAAATTGCATCATAATAGAATCATCAACATGAAAATTCTGTTCAAATTTTTCAAAATTTGTATCCAACGTTGCTTCATTCCATAATTTTTCAGCAAATTTAAATAAAGGCCTCTTTTCATTAAAAACAATCTCTTCTACAGTATTTGACAAACTCCACCAATCTAATTTATAATCAGGAGAAATTCCTCCGCCACCATATACTTTTCTTTTATTTTTAGTATAAAAGACCTTAGAACTATCAGCACTTAATGAATCAATATCTTCATAAAAATACTCAAATAACTTTTTAGATTTATATGGTCTTTGAATTAATCTTCCCGATGGAGTATAATACTTAGCAATTGTCAGCAAAATAGAAGCACCATAACCTAATGGAAATTGTCTTTGCACTAATCCCTTACCAAAACTTCTTGTCCCTATAACTAAACCTCTATCCCAGTCCTGTATCGCACCTGCAAAAATTTCTGATGCGCTTGCCGTTTGATGACTAATCAATAAAATCAAAGGAATAACTTTAAAATCAATCGAATCTGAAGAATAAAAAATCTCTACAAAATCTTTGCTCCTACCTTTTGTTGATACTATTTCCTGATTACCTTTTAAAAATAAATCTATAATTTTAATAGCCTGATCTAATAG
Source organism: uncultured bacterium (assembly GCA_964384205.1). Taxonomy (GTDB): domain Bacteria; phylum JAGOEH01; class JAGOEH01; order JAGOEH01; family CAYLKS01; genus CAYLKS01. Next base: position 8,517 of record CAYLKS010000008.1, read on the forward strand.
GCCTCCTGAATTTGTCCTTAAATCAACAATTAATTGCTTCATTCCCAAAGAATCTAATCTATATAAAGCATCTTTAAATTCAGAATAAGTCTGAGTACCAAAAGTAGAAATTTTTATATATCCAGTAGAATCATCTAATAAATAAGCATAAGGAATACTTTTTATATGTATCTTCTCTTTTGTTATATAAATAATAGATCTTTTGTCTTTTCTAACAATTTCTAATTTTATTTTTTTATCTTCGCTATTAAGTCTGCTTTTTACTTCTTCAAGAGATACATTTATTATACTATGATTATTAATTTTTATAATCTTATCTCCAGGCCTTAATCCAGCTTTTGATGCGGGGGAACCATCAATAGTATTTATTATTGTCAAAAAACCGCCAATAAAATCATAACTTATACCAATACCGTAAAAATCCCCTGTTATCTCTTCTTCAAATTTTTTTGCTTTCTCAGGAGAAATATATGTACAATGTGGGTCTAAACTTTCCAAAATCCCATTTATTGCACCTGTTATAATTTTATCAAAAGATACCTCATCAACATAATAATTTTTTACTAACTCAATAGTATTCGATAATAATTTTAGTAATTGCCCATCTGTAAGAACATTGCCTTGAGCAGTACATTTTATAAAAAATGTTGAATTAAATAATAAAATAAAACCCAATATAGAAACACCAACTCCAAGTATAAGCTTTTTCCTCATTTCTTCCTATATCCTTATTTTATTAGTTTATACAAACAACACTGGCACCTTTGAATAATCAATAAGAGTATCATAATGCTTTTTAGATATAATTCCTTTCACTCCACCTTCCATTTTCTCAGATTTTGGAATTACAATCAAATCTACCTCATACTTTTCAGCAAAAAACAATATTCTATCCACAGGTTTCCCTTTATCCAGTTGAATAAATGTCTTAATATTCCTATCCAGTGCCAATTCTTCAAAATAATATAGATATTTCCACCCATTTTCTTCTAATTCTATTTCAGCCTCACCATTTGTAATATTTTTAAATTGTGCATAATAAGAAATAGTCTGAATATCAATTATATTTATTGCGATTATAGTGGCTTTATGGATATTTGCAAAATCCAATACCAAATCTGTGGAGTTAAAAGAATTATCACTACCATCAATATAATATAAAATTTTTTGAAATAAATCAGCCATTGTTTTCCTCTTTTTTGAGGTTAAGTTTTGCTTTTATTTTTTTCATTCTAAAAAATTCTTCTTTTTCTTGCTCTTCTAAAATTTCCGATATTTTTTTTATAGTGTTTTTATATTGAGGAATAAAAATATTATCAAGTGCATTTACTCTTCTATTATTCTTTTTTATCTCTTCTGCCAGCTTGACAATCGAAGTTTTCACTTCTATCCATTCAATAAATTGTTCTATAAGATCTCCCATTTCTATAGAACATTTATTTAAATAATGATTGGAAGATACAAGACTAATATTTTTCAAAATATCAAACTCTTTCTTTTTTACTGTAATAGATGGAATATAAACTCCCATAACACTCATTTCTGTAACATTTAATTCTATTTCTGTACGGAAATTTTGAATTAATTCTTCAAAATTTTTTTTACCAGAAAGCGCAATTCCATATTTTAAATTTTCCCTGATATCATTAAACTTTTTAAAAATATCTATACTTAACCTTTTTAATTTATGTATCTGAGACATAAATTCCATCATAAGAACTTCTTTTTTCTGTTCTAAAAGCTCATATCCTTGCTGAGCAAATTTCAAATTTTCTTTTGTTTTTAATAGATTTGATTTCGTAGGTTTAATAGGTACTGCCATATTAGAACATCTCTTCTAAATCTTTTTTATAATATTTCTTTATTTCTTCTTCTTTTACACGAGTTAAAACCTCTTTAGGTAAAATAGAAAGCAATTTCCACCCTATATCCAATGTTTCTTCTATCTCTCTATTTACATCACCCTGCCCTATGAATTCCTCTTCAAACCTTCTACCAAATTCCATAAATTTTTTATCCGTATCAGATAATTCCTCTTCTCCAATAACAGAAGCAAGAGCACGGACAGATTGTACATTAGCATATGCAGCATATAGCTGGCTTGCTAAATTCGGATGATCTTCCCTTGTCATCCCTTTTCCAATACAGTCTTTCATCAATCTTGATAATGAAGGGAGCACACTTATAGGTGGATATATATTCTGAGCATACAATTCTCTTGAAAGAACTATTTGCCCTTCTGTTATATAGCCTGTTAAATCAGGGATAGGATGAGTAATATCATCATTAGGCATAGAAAGAATTGGCAATTGAGTTATAGAACCTTTTTTGTTTTTTATACGCCCGGTTCTTTCATATAAAGAAGCAAGGTCACTATACATATAACCTGGATATCCTTTTCTTGATGGAACTTCCTCTCTTGATGTTGCAATTTCTCTTAAAGCTTCACAATAATTTGTCATATCTGTGAGTATAACAAGAACATGATATTCAAGCTCAAATGCGAAATACTCAGCTGTAGTAAGTGCTGCTCTTGGTGTTACAATTCTTTCAATTGTTGGGTCATCAGCAATATTTAAAAATAAAATCACTCGATTCAAAGCACCTGTTTTCTCAAATTCATTTTTGAAAAAGTCTGCATCATCATTTTTTATTCCCATTGCAGCAAAAATTATAATAAAATTCTCATCTTTTCCTATTTTCGCTTGTTTAACAATCTGTGCTGCAATCTTATTATGCGGTAAACCAGCACCTGTAAAAATAGGCAATTTCTGTCCTCTAACCAATGTATTCATGCCGTCAATAGTTGAAATTCCTGTTTGAATAAAATCCACAGGATATTCTCTCGACACAGGATTAATCGCCATACCATTAATATCTAAAAATTTTTCTGGTGTTGGCTCCGGCAACCCGTCTATAGGCCTACCTATACCATTTAATACTCTTCCAAGCATCTCTTCAGAAACACCAATTTTTAAAGTATCTCCTAAAAATTTAATCCTTGTCTTATCCTTAGATAAACCATAAGTTCCTTCAAATACCTGGACTGCAGCATAATTTTCTGCAACTTCAAGAACTGTACCGAATTTCTTTCTACCAAATTGATCTGTTATTTCAACCAATTCATTATATGCTACATTTTCAGTATTTTCTACAAATATAATAGGACCATCTATTTTATTTACACCTAAATATTCTTTTTTTATTCGAACCATAACTTACCTTCCATTATCCATAAATTAATTCTAATTTTTCGAATTCCTTATCTATCTCATCTTTAAACTTTCTCAGTTCTTCTAATTGATCTTCTGTAAACGAATTCTTCACTCTCATTATTTTATGAAATACAGATAGATTATGAACCCTTGTAATAGGACAACCATTAGTAATTACTTTTGTCGCTTTAGTATAAAAATAATAAATTAAATCAAACATAAGCAACTGTTTTTTCGGAGAACAAAAAGTATCAACCGGATCAAATGCGCCTTGCTGTAAAAAGGCTGTTTTTATCATATAAGCAATTTCTAATATCAACCTTTGATCATCCGGCAGAGCATCAGCCCCAACTAATTTAACAATCTGTTGTAGTTTTTCTTCCTTTTGCAGTATATCAAGTCCCCACGCTCGCATTTTATCCCACTCTATATTTTCTACTATACTATTCCAATAATCTACAATATAATCTGTGTACTGACTATAACTTTCAAGCCATGAAATAGCTGGAAAATGCCTTGAACTTGCTAATTCTCTATTAAGAGCCCAAAAACATCTTGTAAATCTTTTTGTATGCATGGTTACAGGCTCAGAAAAATCACCACCCGGAGGAGATACAGCACCTATAACTGATACTGAACCTTCTCTTTCATCAGCTGATACAATTGCCCGACCAGCACGTTCATAAAACTCTGCAAGCTTGGATGGTAAATACGCTGGATACCCTTCATCAGCCGGCATCTCCTCTAATCTACCTGATAATTCTCTTAATGCCTCAGCCCATCGTGAGGTAGAATCCGCCATTATAGCAACATTATATCCCATATCTCTGTAATACTCTGCCATAGTTATACCTGTATAAATACTGGATTCTCTAGCTGTAACCGGCATATTAGAAGTATTTGCAATTAATATTGTCCTTTCCATCAAAGGCTGACCAGATTTCGGATCTATTAAATGAGGGAACTCATCCAGAACCTGAGTCATCTCATTACCTCTTTCACCACAGCCAATATATACAATAATATCAGCATCACTCCATTTTGCAAGCTGATGTTGAGTAACTGTTTTTCCAGTTCCAAATCCACCTGGTATAGCAGCTACTCCTCCCTTAACTATTGGAAAAAAGAAATCTATCACCCTTTGGCCTGTTATAAGGGGGAGATCTGGAGACAATCTTTTTACAATAGGCCTTGGTATTCTAATTGGCCAGAAATGTGCCATCTTTATACTATGTTTTGTACCATATTCATCTTCAATAATTGCAATTTCCTCTTCTATTGTATATTCTCCTTTTTCTGCAATATCAATAAGAGTCCCTGTTACACCAGGTGGCGGCATAATCTTATTCTTAATTAATTTTGATTCCTGAACTTCTCCCAGAATATTATTAGTTTTTATTTTATCACCTTTTTTAGCTGTAGGTATAAATTCCCATTTCCTCTTATTATCCAATGCTAAAATATTAATACCTCGTTTAATAAAAGAATCATTGCTTATTTTTTCTATTTTATCAAGAGGCCTTTGAATTCCATCAAAAATTGAACTAATCAATCCTGGTCCCAATTGAGCTGAAATCAATTTACCAGTCGAAACTATTTTTTCACCAGGTTTTACCCCTGAAGTATCTTCATAAACCTGAACAATAAAACGTTCATTGAATATTTTAATTACCTCTCCAATAAGATTTTCATTTCCCACATAAACCTGATCCCCCATATTTATTTCTGGAATGCCAACTCCTTCGACAACAGGTCCAGTTATTTTTATAATTCTTCCTTCTTGCATTTTATTCCATCTCCCGCGGAAAAATTTGTTTGAGAATTTCATACTTATAATTATCAAACCATTGAGAAAATAAATTAGTTATAGTATAATCAAAAATGAAATGCTCTTTTATATTTCTCAAAATAAATCCATCAGATTTATTAAATTCAAATTTTACCTTTTTATCAATTTCCGCTACCTTAGATTGTAATTTTTTATTAATCGCATTATAATCTTTTTCATTAATCAATAACTCACTTCCATCTTTTTCTATTAAATTAACATTATCAAAAAGCTGTCTTTCTAAAAAAGAAAAATATTCCTGAGTTGCTAACCATTCCTTAACTTTATCAAAAATTAAATTTTTAATTTTGTCTAATTCTTCCTGTTTTAAAGTAAGAATAAAATTTCTTCTTTTCAATTCCAGTTCTGTTTTTTTACGTTCATATTCTAATTCCAATTTTAATTTACCATCTTTTATTAATTTTTCTTTAGTTTCTTCTGCTTCTTTTTTGAAAGGGCGAAGGTTTCTTTCCTTTGCTTTTTTAGCTAAATCTATTATCTTCTTTGCCTCTTCTTCTGCACTACTTAAAACCGTTTGTATCATTTTATTTATTTTATCTTCCATAATAACATTTCCCTGCTGATATTAAATTTTGATCCCAATAACTTTCTGAATAAATTCCTGTAAATTCTCTTCTTTAAATTCACTATCAGTATCAGGTATTTCAAAAAACACAGGTTTTGCTCTTTTTAAATAATCATCAAATTTTTGTCCTACTATTTCTCTAATAAATGAATTATAAATAATCATCCCTATTTCTTCTTTTTTGATAAGATTCTCTATAGTATTTAAAATATTCCCATAATCAGCATCAGCTTCAAATACCTGACCGTCTATTCCAATCAATTTAAATGTATTTACAGTGAAATAATCGCCAATAACATAAAGTTGCATTAGTTGCCTCGAATTTAGATTTTTGTAAGCAATAAGATACTAATAATCAAACCATATATTGCAATACCTTCTGCAAGACCTACAAAAATCAATGATCTACCGAATAATTCTGGCTTCTCTGTAATTGAACCAATTGCAGCTGAACCAACATTTGAAACAGCTATCCCTGCACCAATTGTCGATAATCCCGTTGCAAGAGCAATAGCAATAAAACCCAGACCTGGATTTATACTTTTGCTTTGAGAAGCAGAAGCTGTTTCTACTGCTTTTTCAGCATTTATATTATGTCCCTGCCCCTGACCATGAACGAATGTTAAGGGAATACCAATTATAAAAAGAGTAATAGCAACAAAAATTAATATCTGGTTGAATCTTTTCATTGCTTTAAGACTTCTGTTTAATGCTTCCATTTCTTTCACTCCTTTTTAATTAATTTTTTTCTATAGAAATCGGATTAAATTTCCTTCCATCACCTTCAAAAAATTTAGAAAAGAATTCATAGTATTGTAACCTTAAAGACTGTATAGTAACAACCATTCCTTCCATTAAAATAATCAAGATATTACCAAAAATAATATTAATCAAATCTGTTATAAAGCCTGTATTGAGCATTTCTTTAAATACAACATTCAATTGAAATACTGCAACACCAAGAGCGGCATGACTCATAGCGAATGCCCCAATACGAACAAAAGATACTGTATTAGTAAAATAATTCATTGCAAGTTCAATCAATTCAAATATTTCCTGAATTATAGAGCTATTTTCTCCATCTTCTTTTTCTGCCTGAGACCTAAGAAAAAATTTGCTAAAATATTCTTTTCCAGCAAGCAAACCAAGTAAAATAAAAGCAATAGCTAAAACTAAATATAGATTAATCGAAATATTATATTTTATTGTTAGTAACCCTGTAATAATTATCAATAAATAAAATAAAAAGCTAATTATTCCATGGGATCCAAATATCAAATTTTTGTAATCTTTATTAATAATTGTTTGAATAATATTCAAAATAATCCCAATCACAATATATATTATTCCAAGCAATATAGCACTTCCTAAAAGAACATTTATATATTCCGGTTCTATTGGATGAAACAATAAAGGCTTAATTATTTCTTCTGATGCAAACATACTCCCAAATACAAAACCAAAAAAGATAGAACTAAGCCCACTGGCAAACATAATTTTACCTAAATTCTTTGCTCCTTCAGATTTTATATTAAGAATAAATCCCAATAAAGCTCCTGCTAAAGCAATCACAAATCCATGCCCCACATCACCAAACATAATACCGAACATTAATAAAAACCCTATCGAAACAATAGGAGTGGGGTCTATATCATTATATTTAGGATACCCATAAGTCGTTACAAGTATTTCAAAAGGCCTGATTAAAAAATTATTAATAAATTTTGTCGGTATTTTCCCTAATTGAGGAAATTTTTTATTTATCTCTTCTGCTTCTTCTAATTCGAAAACTACCAATTCTTCAAATTTGTTTTGGGTAATAAAATTTTGTAAAACCTTTATATATTTTTCAGGAATCCAACCATACAGATAAATTAATTTATCTACAACTAAAGTATGGTCATAAGCTTTTTGCATCATTTTTAAATATTTCAATAAAATATAAGCTTTTTTAAATTGGTCCTTATATTGTTGTTTTAACTTCTCAACTTTTTCCTTTTCCTCAATAAGTTCTTCCCTTTTAGACCAGATCTCTATTTCTATTTGATCTAAAACTTCCTTTAAAGTGCCATTATAACTTTCCGGAAAAATAATTTCTTTAAATGATAATTTTTCCAGTACCCGTTCTAAAATATGTTCATCTTGCTTGATCACAAACATATAAAAAAATATTTCTTTTTCAGTCGAATAATTTACCTGAATATAATAATCAATATTCTCCAGACTTTTTTCCAATTTTTTAAAATCATTTTTACTAATCTTACCAGATTTAAAAGAAAAAAATCTCATTTTCCTCAATAAATCAATATCAAAATCATTATTCTCAAAAACCAAAATTTCTTTAGAAAGCTGATATAAATCATTTATCTCATTTTCTAAAATTTTTATATTTTTTAAAGATTTTTCTAAATTTTCTTTTATATTAATAAGATTATCAAAAAATTTCTTTATCTCAGAATTATTATTTAAATAATTTTCTATTTGATTTGATCGAAAATTTGAGACATATGTACCGCTTTCATTTAATAAAGCAGTAAGAGGTAACTCATATTGAAGTAATATATCATTTATCTGAGTTTTAAAATTAGAAAAATCTATAGAAGAAGCTTTATCAGTAGGCCTTATTGTATTGTAATTAATAAGCTCCAATAAGTTATTTTCACCTAAAAAAGCTATAAATTTATTAGATATACTATGATCAACAACAAGAGATATAAATTTCATGCGAGCAGGTCTAAACATCAGAATACTCCAGTAATATTGTTTTTAAATTATCTTTATTAAGTTCTAATTTATAAAAATTTAAAATAATAATTAAAATCTCATAATCTGTCAAGAGGGTAAGAAAAAAAGCATAAAAAAAGGAATATCTAAAGGGATTACCACCTATTTTCTTTAAAGTTAATTTCTTAAAATTTATTAACAAATTAATATAGTTTTCCCAATTTTTATCTTTTTCAAAATTATTTAATAACTGAATTTTCCTTAATTTTTCATCAAATTCTAAATCAATAATTCTTGCAATATTATCTAATATAATGCTATTCCCAGAATAATTTAAAAGAGATTTAATTTCCTCTTCTTTAAGATTAAGAGAATAAGCAGTATTTATAACTATTTTTAGATTAATAAAATCAATAAAATCATTTAATAAATTAAAACAGCCATTATCTGCATCTAATTCCATAAAAATTTGCTTTGTTTTTGAAAAATACCTATTATATAATAAACTTTCATAATAAAAAAGCTCTTTATCCGGAAATTCTTGCACTAAACTCTCAACATATTTAGACTTAATATTATTCTGAGAAATTTCCCTAAGATAATTTCTAATATTAAAAAACTCATTAAAAATATAAGAAAAATTTCTAATATTACCAAAAAAGAAATGTTTTAATTTATTAAAAACATTAAAATAATTATCTCTTAATTGATTTTCTATTTCATCAATATCTACATCATTTTTTATTCCCTCAACAAAATAAGGGCTAAATATTTCATTAATTTTTTCTATTAAATCTTTAAAATTATTAGCTAATAAAATACTATTAACTCTCTCGTTATTTAAAAATAATCCTTTATAATAGGAAAGAATCGGATAACAACTATAAAATGAAGCTGAAATCAATTTCAATTCCTTTCTATAAAATTTAAAAAATCTTTAAATGCCTGATCAAGTAGGTTATTTAAGTTATTTTTAAGATAATTTTCAATATCATTTTTCATATCATTATTACCTTTTTCAAAATCATTACTTAATTTCTCAAATTGAAGATCCAAACTTCTTTTAAATTGTTCCAATTCTTTTTCAGCTTCTTTTTTCGCATTGACCAATAACTGCTTTCCCTCTAATTCTGTTTCTTTTTTAATATCTTCAGCCTGTTGACGAGCCTTTTTTATAATTTCCTGAGCCTGCAACTCACTATTAATAATTTTACTTATACTATCCATTCTTTTTTCTTCCTTTTATTAATTTTCGCACTTCTTTTACAATCAGATAAAAAACAATTCCTAAAAAAATGACTCGCAGAGCTATCCATAAAAAAACAATAATATCTGCAAAAGTAAGCATTACTCTTCCTGAGATTTTATAAAATTAATAACTTCTTCTGGAGAAGTTAAAGATAATACCTTAGCTCTGTTTTCTTCTTTTTTGAAAATTCTTGAAAATTTAGCAAGTAAATTCAAATATTCCTTAGCCATAGTCTTAGGAGCAATAAGAAGTAATACAATAGTCACATCTTGCTTATCTAATGATTCAAAATTCACTCCCGGTTTTAAAGTACAAAAAGCACTAATAAAATTATCAATATTATCTACTCTAATATGAGGAACCGCAATTTGATCATTTACGCCGGAAGTACTTATTTTCTCTCTTTCCAAAAGTAAATTCAAAATCTCCTCTTTATTGGAAATATCTCCATTCTGATATAACTGATCAACAAGAAAATTAATGACTTCATATTTGTCTTTAAATTTTTTTTGAAGAAAAATATTTTCCTGTTTTAATAATTCATAGAGCTTCAATTTTTGCCTCCATTATTAAATTTTTGGGAATAAAAATCACCCCAGAAACGATAATTAATTGGAAACGAATTAGCCTCCAGATAATTCAATAAATACTGTTTTATTTCGAAAGCATTATTTAAATCCATAACATCCCGCGTAATATTCAATATTTCTTTATAATTGATAAACCTAATAATATTTTTAATTTCTGGTATATAAATAGGACTAACTGAAAGCTCATCTATTCCCATTGCAATAAGTAATATAACAGCCAGAGGATTAGAAGCAAGATCTCCGCAAATTCCTACCCATAACCCTTTTTTATGGCCATCTACTATTGTTCTATGTATTAATTTTATAACAGCTGGGTGTAAACCATCATATAAATAGGCGATTTTTTCATTTCCTCTATCTACTGCAAGTGTATACTGAGTTAAATCATTTGTACCAATACTAAAAAAATCTACCAATTCTCCTAATTTATCTGCAATTAAAACAGCCGAAGGAATCTCAATCATAATACCAATTTCTAAATTTTCATCAAACTCAACACCTTCTTTTCTTAAATCATCTTTTGTAGTTTCCAGAATTTCAATAGCCTGTTTAAGTTCTGAATAACCTGATATTAATGGAAACATTATTTTCACATTTCCCAGCTTACTTGCACGCAATATAGCTCTCAACTGAGTAACAAATAAATCCGGCCTATCTAATGATACTCTAATCGCTCTCCATCCTAAAAAAGGATTTGCTTCTTTAGGAAAATCTATATTGGGGGTATATTTATCTCCACCTAAATCAAACGTTCGTATTATAACACTCTTAGGATATAATTTTTCCGCCATATAAAAATAATCATTAAATTGCTCTTCTTCAGAAGGTAGTTCAGATCTTGTCAAAAATAAATATTCTGTACGAAAAAGCCCTATGCCATCGGCGCCATATTTTAATACAGAATTTACTTCAACTGGCAATTCTACATTTGCCGATAACTCAAATTTATATCCATCAATAGTTTGAGCAGGTAAATGTTTTAATTCTATTAATTGTTTCTCATAAATATGAAATGCTCTATATTTGCCTTTATATTCTTTTAAAGTTTTGGTATCTGGATTGACAAAAATAACACCTTCTGTACCATCAACAATTAAAAAATCTCCATCAACAATCAATCGAGAAGAACTTTTAGTTCCAACTACCGCAGGAATTTCTAATGATCGAGCAAGAATCGCTACGTGACTTGATTTACCACCTATATCAGTAACAAAACCAAGCACATTTTTTTCTAAAAATAATGTAATGTCTGATGGCGCTAATTCTCTTGCTACTATAACAGTTTTTTTATTATGTTCAATTTTAGATAAATAATCTATACCTATCAAATTTCTTAAAATTCTATTTTTTATATCATTCAAATCATAAGTACGCTCTTTAAGAAGAGGACTATCACTATTATTAAATTGCTCTATAATAGTCTTAAGTGTTTCATAAAATATAAACTCAGCATTTTTTTTAGTTTCTTTTATTTTTTTTATTATTGCATTACTTTGAATTATATCATCTATTAGCAACTTTTGAGCTTGAAAAATCCCTGCTTCTGATTCATTACCAGATAATTTTAATCTTTGATGTAATATTTCTAATTCTTTTTTAGCTTTATTTACAGCCTCGATAAACCTATTTACTTCATCATCAATTTCGCTATCCGGAATATTTTTTTCCTCAATAAAATTTTCATTATTTTGCAATACTACAGCATATCCAAAAACAATTCCAGGAGATGCAGGGATGCCTTTAACTAAAAATTGCTTCTTTGACATAATTATTATTCTTCATTAAATTTATTATCAAATAATTCTTCCAATGCCTTGATTGCTTCATCCTCATCTTTTCCATCTGCAATTAATGTTATTTTAGAACCTTGCTCTGCTGCTAACATCATAACAGATAATATACTCTTTCCATTTACCTGATAATCATCCTTCTTTAAAAAAATATCAGAATCAAATTCCATAGCTTTTTGAACAATTAAAGATGCAGGTCTGGCATGTATACCCAACTTATTTTTTATTTCAACCTCTTTCGTTTTCAATGTCTACTCCTGTTTTCTTTTGTTGTGTCTTTAAAATACGATTTTCTAGTTCCATTGCTGGATTATATCCGCTTAATCTTGAACTGTATGCCAGTGCAATTGTTTCTATAATACTGGCATTATTTTTACCTGCTCGAATAGGAATAGAATAAAAAGGAACATCAATATTTAGAATTTTTTCATAAACCATATTCATCCCTAATCTTTCAAATTTCTTTTGATTTGAGGAATACTCTAAATTGACAATAATATCAATTCTTTTTTCATTTAAAATAGATTTTAAACCAAAAAGTTCCCTTAAATTTACTATTCCTATCCCTCTTAATTCAATAAAATCCTGAATAATTTCTGTAGAAGAACCGATCAATTTACCATCTATATTTTTTCTAATAATAATAATATCATCAGCTACTAATCTATGATTAAGTTTAACTAATTCAAGAGCTGTTTCACTTTTACCAATACCTGGTTCCCCTGTAATCAAAATTCCTATTCCAAAAACATCAACAAATGAACCATGGAAAATAATCTTATCTGAAAATTCTTTCCACAAATAATTATTCAAATGATGAAATAATAAATCAGTATCTAATTCACTTACAAATATATTTATTTTGTATTCTTGAAATAGTTTTATAAAATCTTCAGGTAATTTACAATTATTACTAAAAATTATACATGGAAAATCTATTTCTTTTATAAAATCTAAAAATTTTTTTAGACATTTTATACCATTTTCAATAATAAAATAATATTCTGTTTTTCCAAAAATCAAAATTCTATTCGATGGAAAAATTTTATAAAAACCAGCTAATGCAAGAGAAGGACGATATGTATTAACATTATTTATATATTTATCAGTAAATAATAATGATATTTTTTTTAATTTTAGTAAAAACTTTGTTTCTTCATAAAATTCAACAACACTTTTTTTACTCTTCAAAATTTTCTCTTGCTGCCTCAAGAAATTCTTTCTCATTTGTATTTTTTAAAATATTGTTATTATCTTTAACTTTATGATTTTTTATTTTATCACGTAATTTTTTAATATTTCTCTCTAATTTATCAATAGTTTTGTCAATAGACTGATACATGTCATTTGTTTCTTCTGATGCAATAATTTTTTGTCCCATAGTACGAAGTTCAATTTCACACTTATTTCTATATTTTTCAACAGACAATATAACATCCACATTAATTACATCATCAAAATATTTTTTCAGTTTACTTAATTCTGAGTTTATATGTTCTTTGATACCATCTGTTAAATCAAAATGACGAGCAGTAATTTTTAATTGCATAATTCCTCCTTATTATGTGATTTGTTTTCTCAGATTTGAAGGTAAAATCCCTAATTTTTCCCTATACTTTGTAACAGTTCTTCTTGCAACTTTATAACCTTTTTCTGATAATAATTTAGCAATTTTACTATCACTCAAGGGCTTGGTTTTATTTTCATTATCTATTATCTCTTTTATTTTTAACATAATTTCTCTAGAAGAATGACTCTCACCACTTTCTTCATTTTCAATTTTTGAAGAGAAAAAATATTTTAAGCTAAATACTCCATAAGGAGTTTGTACATATTTACTATTTACTATTCTCCCAACAGTAGTAGGATGAACTCCTATTTCATCTGCTATATCTTTAAGAATCATAGGTTTTAAATGTGATGGCCCTTTTTTGAAAAAATCAATTTGCTTTTCAACAATTTTTTGAGCAATTCTTAACATTGTGGATTTTCTCTGCTCTATGGCTTTTATCAACCATACTGCTGAATTTAACTTTTGTTTTAAAAAATCTTTCGAAGATTCTATACTTTTATTCTTATTTTTTAATAATTGTTTATAATAAGAATTTATTCTTAATCTTGGTAATCCTTCATCATTAAGATAAATCTGAATTTCATCATCAACAACCTCTATTATAATATCAGGAATAATTTCAGTTTCCTTATCTTTAGAAAACATCACTCCTGGTTTCGGATCTAATATCTTAATAAAATTTTCAACTTCTTCTAACTCTTCCATTGTAATATCCAAATTTCTACAAATAACATTATATTTTTTATGCTGAAGTTCATCAAAATATTTATCCACTACAATATATTCAAGAGAGTCTTTTTTTCCAAGATATTCTAATTGAATTAATAATGCTTCTTTTACATTACGAGAAGCAATTCCAATAGGATCAAAAAATTGAATTCTTCTCCTTATATTTTTTATCATATCAATAGTAATTTTATCAGGATCAATATTTGTGATTTTTTCTTTTTCAATAGTAGATTTAGCTAAAATTAAAATATCATGGTCAGAATATTCCAAGAAACCACTATCATTTAAATTACCTATTATTAATTCTCCAACAAAAGTTTCTTCTGGTGAAAGCTTTAACATATGCAACTGAGATAATAAAGAATCTAATAAATTTACCTCTGCTTTTAAAATATTTTCAAAATTTTTATGATCATCGTCAGATTTAGAATAGTTGGGTATAGGAGTGTCTTGATTATTTTCTTCAAAAAACTTCTCCCAATCAATATCTATATCTTCTACTTTATCATCTTTAATTTCTACTTCTTTTGTTTCTTCTTCATTATTATTAGAGTTATCTACTTCATTAGAAATTTCTTCATTAATGCCATCATCTTCTTCTAAAAATGGATTTTCTTGTACCTGATTTTTCAAATACATCAAAAGTTCAAAAGTTGGCATAGCAAAAATTTTCATATATTGCATCATATAATAAGATTGAGTCTGCGATAATTTTTGTGTCTGTTCTCTTCTTAATTGCATAAATGCTCCTCTTTTATAAATCTAAATAAAATTTTTATAAAAATCAATAAAAAATTTATTATTCCTATTTAATAACATCAAAACTTATAAAAACTAAAATTGATAATATTTTTATAATATTTAATCAATAAAATATTTATTATATATAATAAATTATATATAATATAAAATTAATTTTTTTATTAATTATTATTTTTTTATTTATCAAAGAAAAAAATAAAAAAATTTTGCTTGACTTTAAATTATATAACATATAAATTTTATACATGTACTCACAAATATGGCAAAACTGTTTAGATATTTTAAGAAAAAAACTAAGTAAAGCTACTGTAAAAAGTTGGTTCGAAAATATTGAAATAAATGAAATAACAAGCGAGTATATAGAATTTAAAGTAGCTAATAAATTTACTGTTGATTGGCTCACAGAACATTATTTAGATATATTAAATAATATTATACAAGAAGTTATAGGTAAAAAATTACAAATAAAATTTACCTATGGAGAAAAAAAACAAAATAATGAAGAAACAAAACAAATAATTTCAACAAAAAATAATAATATAATTCAGGAAGAATATGTAATAAATTCTTTAAATAATAAATTTACTTTTGATAATTTTGTTGTAGGATCTTGTAATGAATTTGCTTATGAAGCTTCTTTTGCAGTAGCTAATTCTAATTCTACTAATAAATTCAACCCTCTTTTTATATATGGTGCTTCAGGATTAGGTAAGACACACTTAGTCCAGGCAATAGGGAATTATGTATTAAAAAATAATAATAATCTAAAAATTTGTTATATATCATCTGAAAATTTCACAAATTTATTTATAAAATCTTTAAAAGAAAATACAAAATATGAATTTACAAGTTATTTTAGAAACGTCGATCTATTATTAATAGACGATATACAATTTTTTTCTGGTAAAGAAAGAACTCAAGAAGAATTTTTCCATACCTTTAATTCTTTACATAATGCTGGAAAACAAATAGTATTAACATCTGATCGTGCTCCTTCTGAAATAAAAGATGTAGAAGATAGGCTTATAACAAGATTTCAAAGCGGACTGGTCGTTGATGTTCAACCACCTGATTTGGAAACAAGAATAGCCATTATAGAAAGAAAAGCTGAATTTTATAAATTTTCTCTTCCAGAAGATGTTATTTTATTTATAGCAAATAATTTTAAATCTAATATTAGAGAGATAGAAGGAGTAGTAACTAAATTAAGTGCATTTCATTCATTAGCAGGAGTGGATATTAATTTAAATATTACAAAAGAAGTATTAAAAGATTTATTGCCCAAAAAATCATCTATTTATCCTATTGACAAAATAATTAAAATAGTCTCTGATTTTTATAATATTCCTGAGAAAAAACTAATAGATAAAGGAAGAACCAAAAATATAGCTATTCCAAGAATGATTGCTATGTATTTATCAAGAGAATTAACTAATGAAACACTATCAACTATTGGTTTAAAATTTGGAGGAAGAGATCATTCTACTGTATTAAATGCTATTGAAAAAATTAATAAACTAAAAAAAGAATCAGAGGATATTAACAATAATATCAAACAAATAATACATCTTATTAATATCAGCTAAATTATCAACAATTTAAAATTATTAGTTTTATGAATTATTTAATATAACTTATTATATATCAATAAACTAAGTTATTATTTATTAAATTTACAAAATATATTCACAAATTATCCACAAATATAAACCTTTAAATAATAATTATTTTTATATATTTTCTAAACTTATGAATGTTATTATAATGTTAATACTATGTTATTATAATGTTAACAAATTAAAATTCATTATATATCCACAAATTTAAGAAAATAAAAATTTTATAAGATATACATAAGTTTATATATTAAATATAATTAAAAAATTATCCACAAACATACTTATTATTAATATTATTATTGATTTATTAATAAATATTTTTTATAATTTAATAATATTATACGCTTTTAAGTTTTAAAAAGGAGAATATAAAAATGAAAAAATTACTAATTATATTTTTTTTGTTAATTATAAATATATTAGCAGATAAATATTACAAAATTAGACTAACGGACGAAAATATTAAAAATGTTATAGTTAATTATAGATTAGATAATTTTTATATATTAGAAAAAAACTCTATTATTTCTTATATAGATGATAAAACATTATTAAAATTAAAGAACGATGGAATTTTATTTGAAATTATTATTGACGATGTTGAAAAATATTATTCTCAAAGAAATAAATTAGATAAAATTAACAGTTTTAATGATCCATTGTTACCCTATGGAAGTATGGGGGGGTTTTTAACTTTAGATGAAATAAATAATTTTCTTGATTCTTTGAAACTTAAATTTCCGGATTTAGTATCTGATAAATTTAGTATTGGAAAATCTATAGAAGGAAGAGATATTTATTGTTTAAAAATTTCGGATAATCCTTACGAAAATGATGACACAACTGAAATACTAATGACATCATTAATACATGCAAGAGAACCAGAATCTATGATGAATATTATATATTTTATAAATTATCTTGTTACTAATTATAATAGTAACAAGTTAATAAAATATTTAGTAGATAATACTGAAATATATTTTATACCGTGTATTAATCCGGATGGATATGAATATAATTATTTAAGGTATCCTAATGGTGGCGGTATGTGGCGAAAAAATAGAAGAGATAATGGAGATGGAACTTATGGAGTAGATTTAAATAGAAATTTTGGTTATAAATGGGGATATGATAATATGGGTTCGTCTCCTTATACTTCAGATGAAACCTATAGGGGAATTAAAGATTTTTCTGAACCAGAAACACAGGCTATTAGAGATTTTTGTATATCACATAGATTTAAGTTAGTAATAAATTATCATACTTATTCTAATTGTTTAATGTATCCCTGGAGCTATGATAATGTAAAAACTCCTGATAGTACTGAATTTGAAAAAATAGCTTTTAATTTAACTAAATATAATAATTATATAACAGGTACTGCTTATGAGGCTATTGGATATGTATCAAATGGTGATACAGATGATTGGATGTATGGAGAACAAGATTTAAAAAATAAAATTTTTGCTATGACGGCAGAAATTGGTAATAGAAAAGATGGTTTCTGGCCATCTAAAAAAAGAATACCTTTATTGGTAAAGAGATGTCTAAAGCAAAATATTAATTTATTAAAAACTGCACATTTTAATCCTTTTATACATTCTTATAAATTGATGAATGCACCAGATTATTATTCTGCCGGAGATACTATTAAAATTAAGTTAAAATTATCAAATTATTCTTTTAATAATATTGATTCACTTGAATTATTTTTTGAAAGTAATAATGGATCAGGAATTTTAGGGTATTATAATATTCCTTCTTTTAAGTCAGTTTATACTGATACTTTAAATTTTATTATACATAATTATGAAAATTATAATTTTTCATTATACGTTAAACATAATGATATTATTTATGATAGTTTATATTTTTATTTTGATTTAAGAAAATGGAATATATTATTTTATGATGATTTTGAAGAAAATATAAAATTTAAATCAATAGTTAATTGGGGAATAGATTCTTCAATATCTTATAGCGGGAAATATTCTTTAGGGGATTCGCCATATAGAAATTATGATAATTATAGTTATAGTTATATTTATACTCCAGAAATTGTTATTCCTGAGGAGGGAAATACATATTTAACTTATTTTACTAATTATAATATTGAATCTAAGTATGATTTTGGCAGGATATTTGCTGTTGATGAGAATGGTGAAAAATATTATTTAAAAGCAAATAGGATGGTTATAGGTTCTGGAACTTCTATTCAAAATGATACAACTTATGGTTATCAAGGAAAATCTGAAGGATGGATTAAAGAATTTATTGATATTTCTGATTTTAAAGGTAAAAAAATAAATATTTATTTTGAGTTTATGAGTGATGGTTATGTAACTTTTAATGGTTGGAATATTGATAATGTTATGGTTATTAACTTTTCCAATAAGTGTACAGAAATTAATGAATTAGATGATTTTAGAAATAAAAAAATTGTAATATATCCAAATCCTGCAAGAGATTATATACAGATCGATAATATTAAAGGATATTTTGAAATTTATAATAATATAGGACAATTGATTGAAAAAGGATATGTTGATGGTAAAATAGATATTAAAAATTTATCATCTGGATTATTTTATTTAAAAGTTAATAATAAAGTTTATTCTTTTATAAAAATAAAATGAAAAAAATTTATATTTTTTTATTTATAGTTTTATCATGTAATAATCCTTTTAGCATGAGAGATTCTGATACCCCGGTAAATACAAATATGTCTTGGATACCTCCATCTTCTCCTTATATTTTGTTAGATAACTATAAAAATTCAATTGAGAATTTAAATATTGCATATTATATGAGATGTTTGGATAAAAATTTTGTTTTTATTGCAGATCAAAATGAATTAAGTCCTAAAAATCCAGATTCATGGAAATTTAAAAATTGGAATTGGAGTATAGAACAAGAAGTAATGTCAAGATTATTTAATTTTTTTAGAGATACTGTTAATTTTAATAGAAGAGTATTTGATGTTTATTTTTTTAAGACTGATATAAAAGATATTGAAAGTCCTCATGATTCTGTTGTTATTTATAGAGGATATGAAATAAAAATTTATCATAATTATAAAGAATATCCTCATTTTTTAAGTGGAAATTTTGAATTTCATTTTATTGAAGATGTAAATGGTTTTTGGTCTCTAAAAGTTATTAAAGATATAAAAAAAGATTCAATAGATTGGGGAGAATTTAAAGGAAAATTTAGGTATTAATCAATAGCTTTAAAATATATAATAAATTCAGCACCTTTATTTTCTTCTGATTTAACATCAATATATCCAGAATTTTGTTTTACTAATCCATATACTAATGATAAACCAAGCCCGGTGCCACTTCCAACAGGTTTAGTAGTAAAAAATAATTCAAATATTTTATATAAATGTTCTTTTTTGATCCCATGACCATTATCTTTAACACTCATTTTTATATATTTTCCTTTTTTGATAACATCATCAAAAACTTTTATTGGTTCATTTTTTTCAACTATATCAAAATTAAAAATTATTTTTTTATCATCTTTTTTGTCTTTTAAAGCATCAATAGCATTTATAATTAAGTTTGTAAAAATTTGTTGTATATGTGAAGGATCCGCATAAATATAATATTCATGAAAATTTTCTGATATATTTATAATATATTTTATATCATCTTTTTTTACAGATTTTATAAAATCAATAACATCTATGATAATTGGATAAGGCTTTATTTTATTACTAACTTTATATTGTTTTCTAGCATAAGCTAATATTTTAGATGTAATATTTAAAAGAGAAACAGAGGCTTTATGTATATTTTGTAGATACTTATATTCTATAGAATTAGCATCTTTATTTTTTAATAAAATTTCAGTATAACCTTTTATTATTGTATTAATATTATTAAATTCATGGGCAATTCCTCCTGCAAGTAATCCTATACTTTCAAATTTTTGAGCTCTTTGAAGTGCTTCTTGAAAATTTATTATTTCTGTGATATTAATTAATAAACCGTCATATATATTATTTTTTAAAATATTTTTAAAAAAATTTAAGAGAAAATAAAGATTTTTATCATTATTTTTTATTGTTAATTTATATTCTCTAACATTACCATTTTGCTTTAATTCTTTTAATATTTTTATAATATCTTTTTTATTAATTACTTGGTGAACTGTTTTGATAGATGGGAATATTTCATTAGCTATTTTATTTTTTGAAATAATATTACCATTTGAATCAACTTTAAAAATTATTTCCTGAGATTTGTTTAATAAATTTTCATATTCCATTTCTTTTATTACTAAATTACCAGTTGTTTCAGATAATATTTGTTCTAATTTTTTGGAATATTTTTTTAATTCCTTTGTTTTAATTTCAACTTCTCTTTGGAGATTTTCTATTGTTTCTGATTTTGTTTTTAAAATTTCTTGCTGATATTTATAATCTTTAATACTAAAAAAAGCAAAAAATGATGAAATAATTAGAAAAATAATAGCAAAAAAAAGATTAGTTTTATAAAAAGGTTTTTGTATAAAAATAAATATTTTTTTAATTTTAGAAGTTTGATCTAAGAAATTTAGTTTGATTTGTAAAATATTTTCACCATAGGATAGATTATTTATCCTGATTTTTTCATTAAGATTGGATTGTTCCCATTTGTTCATTAATGGAGTTATTTTATATGAAATAGTAATATTTTTATTTTTAATATAATCATTGTATTGACATTTAAATGATAAATTTCTTTTATTATAAATAGTTATAGAATCTAATTTATTAATTTTAATATTATTAATAGTGAAATCTTCTATAATTGTTGGTAAATTATTTGATATTTTATATAGTTCATACATTAAATCTGGATTGATAATTATATTAATAACTCGAGAATTAATAAGTAATAAATGATTATTAAATTCTACTGGATTATTTTCTATATTTATAACACCTACCAAACCATCATCATTGGAAATATAATAGGGAAATTTTTTTTTAAGATCATAGGTAAATATAAATGAAGGTGAAAAAAACCATATTTTATTTTTTACCACATTTAATCCTAAATATTTATTAATTTTTTGAAAAGTAGTTATTTTTTTTATTTCATCTTTATGTTTGAGAAATATAGTATGGTTTTTAACAAAGATGATGCTATCCATGTTCCTATAATGGATTAAATCATAGTCTATATCTAATAATTTTACAAATTTATTATCTTTTAATAAATAGGTTATATTGTCATTTGTTTTAATAATCAAAGAATTATTGTTATTATAACTTTTTTTTACTTTATCTATTAATTTAAAACTTATACCGACATTATTATTTATTTTTAATTCGTATAAAATATTTTTGTAGAGATAAAAAATTTTATTATTACAACTAAAAAATTTTACATTATGTGAGGGCATTTTTATCTTTATATTAGATTGAAATTTTTTCTGTATAATATCAAAAAATGTAAAATTAAGGATATTATTTAATTTATTTTTATTTATTAGTAATAGTTTATTACTCCTATATTTAATTAATTTTATTATTGGTTCTTTGAAGGTTTTTATTGTTTTGTAATTAAAATTGGTATCAATTGAGAAAAAATAATTGTTATATGCTATATATATTTTATTATTGGTTTTTATATATGATACATATTTAAAAGAAGTGGATTTTGTTGGAATTATTTTCATATTTAATATTAATGGATTGTTTAATTGATATAAATTTTTATTAAAATCATATATCCATTTTATATTTTGTTTATCTACCAATAAATTATTAGGTCGCTTTGGAAAATTATAAAAGTATTCATTTATGTTAAATAATTTGTTTTTAAAATAGAAATAGTGTTCAGCGTTATATGATAAGAAATATACTATAGCATTTTTATCTCCTTTTATTATATTAATTTTGTGTTTATATGATTTTGATAATATTATTTTATTATTTTTTAAATCATAAATATAAATACCTTTTTTTAGAATTGAAAAGAAAAATTTATTATTCATAATATAAAAATCTTTAATATAATTTTGTTTGGAATTAAAAAGAGAAGAATATGTTTTACTTTTTATTTTTGTTATTTTTATAGAATCTTTTATTGCTATAATTATATTAGGGTGTGAGAATAAATATAATGTAGAATCTTGAAAAGAATATTTCCTTTTAAAAATATAATTATTTGATATAATTTTTTTTATATTTTTAAATTTTACATCTGTTCTGTATAAATGGAATTTTTTATTATTTTTTAAAACACCTACTATATAAAAGTGATTTTTGAAATATGTAATTTTGATAATATATTTGATTTTATCATAATTTATATTAATTGAGTCTAAAGACATGTTATTATTCATATCTACTATGTAAATGAATTTATTGTGAGGAAATAATAGAAAGAGAGAATCATTTTTAATTTCGATATCTTTAATAAATTTATTAGAATTATATATTTTTCTAAAATTATATCCGTTAAAGGTATAGATAGTTTTATTAAAAACAATGAGGATATTACCTTTACTATCCTGTAATAATTTTCTTGGATATACCAGATTATGTTCTATATTAAGAGAATAGTTGTTTAAATATTTTAGTTGGGCATTATATTTATTAATTGGCAATAAAACAAGGAGAAAAAATGTTATTTTAACAAAAATTTTCATTTAATATCTATTACTTTTTGTATATAATGAATATATTTGCTTGCAGAACCAGCTCTTGTTTTTAATGAAGTATCAATGAGTTTAGTTTTTAGTTTTCTGTATTTATCAAATTTAATCAATACTTTTGGATGTTTAGGGTCTTTTTTATTTTGTACAATTACTTTGCCTACATCTCCATTATTTAATTGAACTAATGTCCCCACAGGATAAACACCAATAGTATTTATAAATGAAATAAATACTTCTTGAAAAAATTTTTTCTCTGCCATTTCAGAGAGTTTAGAAATTGCATTTACAGGATTAACTCTTATTGAAGGGTTATTACTTGATATTAAATTATTGTACTCATTTGTAATAACAAGCAATTGAGATATTTTGTCTATATTTTTTATTCCTTTTGGAAATCCTGTGCCATCCAGATATTCATGATGTGTTTTTATAAGATTTATGGCTAAATTTTCTATTGTTCCCATTTTGCTTATGTAATATAATGAATATTCTACATGTTTTTTATATTCCTCAAATTCTTCAGGAGTTAATTGAGTATTTTTTGTTAATATTTTATTACTAATTTTTAATTTACCAATATCATGCAAAAGAGCAGCAGTACCAATTTGTAGTAATTTATCTTTTGGAATTTCTAACTGTAATCCCATCAAAATAATATTAGTGGTTACATTTACTGAGTGGTGTAAAAGATTTTGATCTTTCTTTTTTAATTCTTCTATACTGGAGAAAATTTCTTGATTATTTTCTATGTCTTCTATTAAATTCCCAACAATTTCTTTTGTTTTTTTAGCAGTTTCTTCGGTTATATTATCTTCATCGATAATTTGGTCAAAGACTTCTCCAGTTAGATTTATAACTTTATCTATTTGTTCCATTGCCTGATTTAATTTAGAATTAATTTCATTAAGAGCTATTTCTGTTGCAGATATTTCTTTAATAGTTGTTTCTTCTTTTTTTGAATTTATAGATTCATTTATTGTATTAACATATTTTATTCCAGCTGTTTTCAATATTTCAATCTGTTTTTCAGAAGTTATTTTTACATTTTTTTCTAATAATAAAACACCATCTTTATTATAGACATTTTTACCAATTTTCATTCCGATTTTGAGATCATTAACTTTTATTAATCCCATAATTATTCCTTTTTTACTTTCCTTTTTATAAAATAAAAAAAATTTTTTTATTAGTCAAATGATATTTTTAATTTATAGAAAATTATTTATTTATTATTTCTATTATTTTGTTTAAATTATCAATTATTTTAAATTGTTGACTATTGTTTTCAAGGTTAGTTTTAATTGTATTATTATAATCAACCAATATTGTATTAAATTTTAATTTTTGAGGAGTATATATATCGTTCTGTAAATCATTACCTATATAGATGCTTTCTTCTGGATTAATATTTTGTTTTGCTAAATTTTCAATAGCTTTCATATAAATTTTACTTTCAGGTTTAGCATAGCCTAATTGATATGAAAAAAAGACAAGCTCTTGATCAAAGATTTTATTGAAATTTATGTATTTGTTAAGAAATATTTTTGTATAAAATTGAGCATTTGAGATGATGCCTTGCTTTAATTTTTGTTTTTTTATCCATGTTAGAACTTTTACAGCATTTTTTGCAATTGTAGTAGGATTATTAATAGATTCAAAACATATTGAGAATTTTTTGATAGTTCTGCGGGCAAATAATTTATTAGTGAAATAGAAGAACCATAATTGCCATATTTTTATTATATCGACTTCAGGGTATGTTATATTTTTTAGTTTTTTTACATTGTGCTCTATATGTATTAGATTAAGAAGATATTCAGCGCCTTCTTCAGGGGATATATTTACTTTGATATTAAAGTCATCATTCAAAAGTTTTAGAAATTTTTTAAAAGATAATATATATTGTTCTTTTTTATCTAAAGATTGCTGTAGGTCTCCAATTTTAGGAATCAAAAGAGTCCCGTAGATATCCCATAAAACAGCTTTAATTTTCATAATATGCCATAAAATGAAGTTAATATGCTTTGGAATTTTTTTCTTAATACTTCATAGGAAAAGAATTTTTTCCCCAGTTCAAAGTTTTTATTAACCATTTTTTCTCTAAGTTCTTTGTTAAAAATAACTTCTTTTACTTTTTCGATAGTTTCATCACTTACGTAATTATTCATAGTAATAACTTCAAAGCCTTTTGGCTCGATATCCGTTACATATATGGAATATCTATTAACTACTATAGGTTTTTTAAAATATATTGCTTCAATAAATGCATTTCCAAAACCTTCATAACTTGAGGGATAAGTTATCAAATCTGCATGAGGATATAAGTCCCAGAGTGAAAATAACTTATTACCATTTTCATCATATTTTCGCTTATCATGAAGTCTATTAGATATAAAATATACTTCAACGCCTTCATTTTTAGCAAGTTCTATTAGCCAATGATAATATTCCATGCCTTCATCACCAGATGAATGAGAAATAACCAATTTTGCATTTGGGAGGTTGAGTTTTTTTACTAAAGTAATAGCATGTTCAATACCTTTTCTCATTACAATTCTTGTAGGTTGTAGAATCAAAATATCATCTTTAGTGAATCCCAATTCTTCACGCAAGTTTTTATTGAAATCATCAAACCATGGTTTATTATCATTGAAATTTATAACATTAGGAATTAGAAATGAAGATACACCTTTTCTTGCTGCTAATTCTTTTTGAGCTAATGAGTTGATTACTACATGTCTAATTGAGGGAAGAGTTGGCGGGAAGGCCATTTCGATATAATCATTAATACCATTTACAAGAAATCTTGTTCTTTCCCATGTGAAATCATGATGATGTGCTATTGTTGGTATGCCAGTTTCTGCAATTACCTCTGTTAATGCTAAACCCAATGGAATATGCATTGGTATAGCAAGACAATTTTGCGCAATTATTAAATTAATGTAAAATTTATCTATAAATTCATATATTTTATCTTTTAAATAATTTTTCATTACTTGTATTTTATCTGTAATTTCTCGTGGTCTTGTTGTTTTATTAAAAATGTTATTGTTAATTTCTAAGTTATCAGGATGATTAAAAAATGCTTCAGGTACTAACATGCTAAATCCAGGATCCCTATCTAATTCTCCTGCAAACCAGTGACTGATATGTCTGAAATCCCATAGTACTTCTGCCCATTTAGCTGATTCCAAAGATACTCCATCTAAACCTGAGAATCTTGTACCTATAAATCCTACATTTAAAGGCATTTTATCCTCCATTTAATTAGTATTTATTAAATAATAATTTTAAATTTTTTAGATTTAAATTTTTTTCTAAAACATTTTTTTCAATATTTTGAACGGTTGTTTTTATATTATGGTTGAAATAATTGTCGATGTTAGTAAATAAATTCATAATAGCTTTATTCCCAATTTGATAATCAATTTTTAAATCTAAAAATTTTTTTTCCTTAAGCATATTTCCAAAATCATTAAATATTGGGTTTATAGACTTAATTTCATCAATTTCTTTTTTATTTATATTTTTGATAATGTTATATTGGTTTTCAATATCCAGATAAGAATAATCTATATACTTTCCAATAAAGTTTTGCTCTATTTCTTCCATTAGTTTGTTTTCAAATTTTTTTAGAAAATCATAATTTTTAAGCTGTGCTATATACATATTTTTTATTTTATCTAAATTATTCCCGTCTATTTTGACATAAAGATTGTTATAAAATATTTTTTTATTTTTTATATTAAAATCTTTAAAAATTGGTAATTCTCGAGCATAAAAATTTTTTTTAGCAGATAATGCATCGAATATAAATAGCCCGAACCCTTCTAATATTGAAGTTGAAATTATGAGTTTTGAATTTTTGAGGATAAAATCAAAAATGTTATTATCTTGTGCAGCAATCCCCCATGCACCAATTACTTTTTCTTTAAGAAAAATTGTTTTGACTAAATTTGAGTAATTAATTTCTGATTTAGAATTTGCAGGAAGGGTTACAATTAGATTAAAATTTTGAAGAACTTTATTGAAAAGTATTGCTTCTAAGATGTTCTTTCTTCTAATACTACGAACAGGGTATAATACGATGGGTAGATTTTTATTGAAATGAAAACCATTTTGGTAACTCAATTTTTCCAGATCATATTGTATAGCATTATATTTTATTTCTTTCTTTATGTAAATATTGGGCAGATATACTAATTTATTCTCGGGGATCCCTGAACTTCGCAATATTTCATAATCATTTTTATTAATAACACTATAAATTATATTTTTGCCTAATGGATATAATTTGATATCAGGATAAAAATTTAGAAGAGTTTGGTAATTTTCTAATCGGGCACATTCTGGAAAATCATGTATCTGCAGAATTGCTTTTTGTTCCGTGCTTTCTAAAAATTTACTTAGTATATGAGTGAATATTGGATTTTTGCCAAGATGATGATTATGTATCCACCAGATTGAATTTTTGTATTGTTTATGAATTTCATATAGAATTTTTTCTATTTTTTGCTCAAGAGATTTTTTATCTAATGAGATATTTTCTATATAGTCAAATTCTGGGAAATATAATTTTTTATAATTGTCAGGCATAGAATCTTTTTTATCATCAGAACTTATTAATATAAAATTAATATCAGGAAAAAATTGTTTTAGAAAATGTATCTGATTTTTTATTACTGTTGTAACACCACCTGGTAAAAAGTGATAATGAAAAATTATTATGTTTTTCATTATTCCATGTATTTTTTTATTTTATATTTTTCTTCATAGAATTTTGCGGCAAAATCTGCTATTTTTTTATCCACTTCAATATTATAAAAATCTTTTGCCTGTTTTTTAGGCACTCCTAAATGATTTTGATTTTTTATTACATCTTCATAGGTTTTATAACCTAATTTAAAGAAAATATTTCTGCAAAATTCTAAAAATGCTCCTGAATAAAGATATTGAAAAGCTTTTTTTGATATGTCAATGTCTTCTGTTTTAAGCAAATATCCCATTATTTGATATATTAATTCTCTATACCAATCAAAATTCATATCAATAAATAGAATTTCATTTGTTGTATTTTTTGAATAATCTTTCAATTTTTTGATTTTATTTGTTAATCTCGTAAAATCATCATTTGATATAGTTTTTTCTAACAAAGGAGCAAATTCTGAGAATTTTTCGATTAATGATTTAATTTTATATTCTATATTGAATACATCAGTATAGCCTGGATCAATAAAAGGAATATTAGATGCAACACTATCAAAAATAATAGGATAGCCTAAAGGTTTTTCCGATTCTAATAAAAATGATAAGAAGTTAGATTGTTTTTGATAATATAGTAAACGTTCTAAAGCAGCGCCTATAACCTCTCCTGGCATTATTGAGAGTTTTGATTCATCTGTTATATCATGTAATTTTGCTCCTAAATATACTTCATAGATAATAGAACCATTATAAATATTGTCAAAAGTTGTGGATATATCTGTACCATATTTGAATCTATTTTCATTCCATTCTGCTGATATTTCCAATGCCACGGCTTGTTTATTTAATAATATATCCCCTGATATACCGCCAGGGACAAATTTTGCCATTAATGTTGTTAGAGGAGATACAACAAAACGAGTTAAAGAGGCATCAACAAAATGTCTTGCATATTTTGCAGTAACAAATAATTTATCTTGTTTTCTGAAATTAGTCTCAAAATGTTTTATTACTTTTATATATGCAGATAACCATTGAGAAATATCATTTCGAATATCCCCATCAAATAAAAATAGAAACTCAGTATCTTTTGCATTATAAAATTCGTTGAAGATTAAATAGAGGGCACTTCCTTTTCCTGGTATTTTATTTCCCCTATAGTTTTCATAAGGAGTATAGATAAGGGAAACATATTCAGATAAATTTAGATCTTCTAAATTGTCTTTTATTTGATTATAAATTGATAAATCTTTTGATTGAGAATTGAATGTTCCATCGGAAATTATTATTGCCGCATTAGTTTTGTCAAAATTGCTATTTAATCCAATAATATCTTTTTTGATTAGGTCAACAATATTGTCTTCATTTTTATAGGTAGGATGGCCTATTACTATTTGTATTTTGTTTTCATTTAAAATTTTAGTTATAGTTTGTTCACTTATTGTTTTTTTAAACAAGTAATTTTTCATATCTCTCTCCTTATCTCTTATTTTATCATAATAATTTTTTTTTTTTTGTCAATGAATAATTAAAAATATCTTGATTTACTTTAAATCTAATATATAATTATTATAGATGAAGCATTATATTTTAAACCTAATGGAGTGTAACTATGAAATATAATTATAATAAGGAATTTATTTTTGAGATACCTAAGAGTGATTTACATTTACATTTAGATGGTTCTTTGAGATTGAATACTCTAATAGAATTTGCAAAAGAAAATAAGGTGCAATTGCCCTCTTATACTGAATCTGGATTGAGAGAGTTGGTTTTTAAAGATAGATACAATAATTTAGGAGAATATTTACAAGGTTTTGGATATACAACTGCTGTTATGCGTACTGAAGAAGCAATAGAAAGAATAGCTTATGAATTAGCAATTGATAGCTATAATGAAAATGTTTTTTATATTGAGCCTAGATTTGCACCACAATTGTTAATGAATAAAAGTTTAACTTTTGAAAAAATCATGATGGCAGCAAATAATGGATTAATGAGAGCAAAAAAAGAAATAAATAGTAGTGATGCAATTAAAAATGGCGAAAAACCTGCTTTTAATTATGGTATAATTGTTTGTGCGATGAGGATGTTTACACCAGCATTTTCTGAATATTATAATAATTTTTTTGAATTACATAAGTATTCCACTAAAAAAGAGATTTTCAGTCTTGCTTCTTTGGAACTTGCAAAGGCAACTATTAGAATTATTAATGAATATGGTATTCCTATTGTTGGTTTTGATTTAGCGGGGCAAGAAGATGGCTATCCTGCAGAAGATCATAAATTAGCTTATGCATATTGCCATAAGAATTTTTTAAAGAAAACAGTTCATGCAGGTGAAGCATATGGGCCAGAATCTATTTTTCAGGCTATTACTGATCTTTATGCGAATCGAATAGGCCATGGCTATTATCTGTTTGATGTAAATAAAATTCAAAATCCTAATATTAACAATAAAGAAGAGTATATTTACCAATTATCTAATTATATAGCAGACAGGCGTATTACTATAGAAGTATGCTTAACAAGCAATATGCAGACGAACCCGGATATTAAAGATATAAAAAATCATTCTTTGAAAAAAATGCTGGAGACTGGTTTGTCTCTTACTATTTGTACTGATAATAGGCTTGTTTCTAATACAACTGTGACTGATGAGGTCTTTTTAGCAGTAAATAATTTTGATATATCCCCTAAGAAATTAAAAGATATTATTATTTATGGTTTTAAACGGAACTTTTATTTTGGCACTTATATAGAAAAAAGGCATTATTGTAGGTCTATTATAGATTATTATGAAAGGATAGAAAAAAAATATAATATAAAAAAGAATGAGTAAAATACCACAAATTATATCTAATCTTGAAAAACAATTAAATTTTTTAAAAAAGAATGTAGAAGAAAATCCCGTTGATATAAATTCAGAGTATATTATAAAAATGCATGCTTTATTACAGGAATTATTGGATTTGACTTTGAGTGGAGATAATATAGATATTCGTAAACATAATAGTATTGAAAAGGAAAGTATTAGAGAAGAGGAAAACGGAAAATTAGATATTGATGTTTCTTTAAATGTTTTATTTATAGATGATAATGAAAATGTTTTGGATATGATAAAAGAATTTTTTGCTAATAAAAATATAAATGATTATTATTTAAATTCTGCTGTTGGATTAAAAGAGTTTTTATTGAAACATCCAGAAATTGAAATTATAGTTTCTGATATAAGAATGCCTTATTTTACAGGTATAGATGTGCTTAATATTATAAAGTCTGATAGTAATTTTGCCCATATTAAAGTCCTTTTAATGTCAGCTTATAGAGATTTTGAAAATTTAGTTTCTGGAATAGAACAGGGTGCTTTTGCTTTTATTTTCAAACCTATTAAATTTGAAGAACTTATAGATCAGCTTTTGAAGGCTAAAAATGCTATAAAATTTCATAGAGAGGGGAAAAATGATTTACAGGATAGTAAAAAATATAATTATAATAGTTTTAATCTTTTTGTGGATAGTAAATTAAATATTATTACTATTTCAAAATATTATCCTTTAAAATATCATAAAGTTTTAGAAAATGCTAAAAGAGTATGCGATATATTTAAATGTAAAGTGGATTGTGAGAAATGTGATGGCTCAGACTGCAATATATGTGTTTTTAAAAGATTGATTAATGAAGCAAAATATAATATGTATGGTTTTACAGAATCATCTATATCTGTTTTTTCTAAAGTGTTTAATGATATTTTATATTTAAAAGTGAAGTGTAGAGTATATGATGATAGATCTACTAAGTTTTTTTTCACCATTGATGATGAAACACAAGAGAGAAAGCACCAAATTGAAAGTTTTACAGATGAAAGATTAAATGCTGTAAAAAGAATAGCAGGCGGGTTAGCTCATGAAATAAATCAGCCTTTGAATTCTATTAGTGCAAAAATTCAAACACATTTATTTGATTTATCAGATAGATTGGAAATTTGCTATGATGAATATATTGAGGATTATAAATTCATGCTGATGGAAGTTAATAAAATATCAACATTATTGCAAAATATGAGGATACTTGGCGGTAAATATAAAAATATTTATTTTAAAGAAATAAATATTTTACCTATTTTACATAAAGTTTTAAATCAATTTAAAGTAGAATTAAAATATTTGAATATTGAAGTGTCTATAGATGCAAGTTCTGATTATATTTTATTAAGATCTAATGAAACTCATTTATTTCAAATATTTTTTAACCTTTTATCTAATTCTCTTGATAGTATAGAAGAAAAAAGGTCCTTTTTAGCGAAAGATTTTAAAGGTGAAATTAGTATTGTAATCGATGAGCAACCAGATATAATTAATATTTTATTTAAAGATAATGGAATTGGAATTAAAGAAGAAAATAAATTTAAAATTTTTGATCCTTTTTTTACAACAAAAGATGTTAATAAAGGATCTGGTTTGGGATTATATATAATTTATGATATTATTATTAATAATTATGGAGGCAAAATATCTGTTGATTCAGTATATAAAGAGTATGTAGAATTTAATATTAAATTTCCAAAAAGGTAATATTTTTCTTGATTTTTTAAAAAATATAACATAATATAATATTGATTTAACAAGGAGGATGAGATGGCGTATAAGATTAGTGATGATTGTATAGCTTGTGGAGCATGCATTCAAGCATGTCCTGTTGAAGCTATTACAGAAGGCGAACCTTATGTAATCGATCCTGAAAAATGTATCGATTGCGGAGCATGTGCAGATGTTTGTCCAGTAGATGCACCAAAGCCAGAATAAAAAATAAAAAATTAACGTAACGTCTTAAGGGAAGTGTAAAAGCTTCCCTTTTTTTATTTAAAAAGGAGATTAATAATGGCAGATATTGAAAAGATAAAAGAAGAGTTAGACAAAGTAAGACCTTCATTACAAGCTGATGGCGGGGATGTAGAACTTGTTGAATATAAAGATAATATTGTATATGTTAAGTTAAAAGGTACATGTAACGGATGTCCTTTCTCTAAATTAACTATCAAGATGGGTATTGAGCAAGCTTTAAAACAAGCTATTCCTGAAATTGTAGCAGTAGAAGAAATCTAAAAAGTAGTTTTTATTAAAATTCCTATATAAAATTTTTGTTCCTTTGATTTTTTAATAAAACTTGTTTTAAAATAGTAAGATAAAAAGTTTCTTTTATATTTTAAATAATTGCTAATTTCAAATCCCCTATTATAGTAACTATTTATATTCCATACAGTTGGTATATCATTGGTATATGAATAAATTCTACTATGATAATTATCAGTTGAAAATAAAACTATATTATTTATAAGATAAAAAACTCTACTAAATAAAAATGTTGTTTTAAAATTAAATAAATAACCGTCATATTTTTTATTATTATAATAACTTATATGTTTATAGCTTAATTTAGTATAAAATATTATTTTGTTATGTATTTTTTTAATATAAGAGGAATTATATGAATAGTTTTTATAAGTTGTTTCCTTTAAAGAAGATTTGTCATAATCTAATTTTTCTTTATATGAAATATTAAAGCTAAAGTGTTTTGATTTATATTGGGCATAAATCTTTTGTGATTTGCCAATGAATAGCTCCATAGGTGAAATATTTTTATATGTATCAATATATAAAGATAATATATAATTTTTTGCATTATAATATGTCGCAATATTAAAACCTTGCTCATTTTGATTTTTGTCTCTGTATGAAAGTGCTTTGCTATGAATATTAAAAAATTTAGGTTCATATTGTCTAAATGAAAAGGCTATTTTGAATTTTTTTATTTTTTTTGCTAATCCATAGATTAAAGCTTTATTTTTGTTTTTTGATTGGGCTATTTCACCAAAAAAACAATTATTTTTATAATAATATTCGAAATCGCTACTTATTATATAATTATAATCACCTTGTTGGTAGAATTCAGATTTTAGATTATTGGAAAACGATGGATTATATTTTGAATATAATGATGAGAAGCTGAGTTTTAAATGTTTTTTTATTATTGAGAATCTGTTTCCAATGGATTTTTCATTTAATTGATCTTTTTTATTTTTTTCTGTTGGTGTTCTATGATACCCACTTTCTAATATTGAAGTTATGTTATTATTTGAATCTATATTTGCATCATAATAAGAATAATTTAATATAAATTCATTTATAATATTTTTAGATGTATAATTTATTGAGATTCCATTAAAAGCATTATTTTCACTAAAACTTTTATGTATTGAAGAGTTCTTAAAATTTTTTTTTATTGATAATGGATTTTCTATAAAATAATTAAAACTATAAGTATTCCATGCAGTTAATCCTTGTCCCCAGTTTAAATTAAATGCCCCACATATTAGTGATATTTTTTTTATATGGAGGGCAAAACTAAAATTATAATAATCAACTATGTTAGATTCAAATCTATCCTTTTCTGTGTTTAAATATAATTCATAATTTTTGTATTTTATATTTAAAGCAGAGGCAAGATTATAATTTAGTCCTGTAAGTTCATCTTCTGATTTTGATTTAGATTTTGTGTAATACCTGATTAAAAAAGAAGAATTTGTTTTTCTTTTTATTGTTGTTTTTTTCTTTGTTATAGTAAATAATTTTAATAAAGTAAGTTTTTCTTTATCTAATATAATAAGGCTATCTTCTAATATTTTATATGATATAGGTTTATTTTTGAGTATCCATTGTTGTTGGTATGAATCTAACCAAAAAAAATTTGCTATTTCATCGGATGTTATTTTATTGAGAAATGGAGGATTGTTATATAGTTCTTCTAAATTTATTAAAATTTCTTCATCTATTTGCTCAAGAGCATTGGTGTTTATGTAATTTATGAATTGATCTGGTAAAGCTATAATATAATTATATGTTATTATTATTAAGAAGATAATGTATTTTTTTATAGTGCCCTCCCAATTTCAATGAGTTTGTTTTGTGGTAAATATGGATGATATTTTATTTGTAGGTTTATGAAATATTTTTTTATTTTTATATACCACTTTATTTTTATACTTTTTTGATTTATAAAATAGGTAATGGATAATTTTAGATTATTATTGAGCTGAATTAATGAAAAATAAAAGAACTCTTTTTCTGTTGCATCTAAATTTTGTTTAAAAGAAATAGCATTGGTAAAATATTTATTGAAGAATAAAATGCCTGTATTAAAATTTATTTTATTGATGTAGTAATTCAAATAGATATTTTTATAATGGTAATTGATATTGACTGTCGGCAAAAAAGTATGTGATGTATAATATCCTGAAAATTTCTGTAAGTATTCATGTAGAATAGGAGTTATTGTAATTTTTTTGTTTATTGAAATATTGTATAAAATGTTAGTAAAAATTTCGGAATAGATTTTATAGTTTAATAAGTTGCTTTGAAGATAGAAGTTATTTAATACTATTTTGAATTTCTGGATATTAAGATTTTTTATATTGTAAATATTTTTATTGGCTAAATATATAACTTTTTGTTCTTCAAAATTAAAGGATTTAAGCAATATGGGGTAATATTCTATTATATTTATTTCTTTTGTGCTAAAATTTTGAGGCATTGAATAGTTATATATTATTAATATTAATAATATTATTTTTTTCATTTATAACCTCTAAATGACTCTTTATTATAAATATTAAGTATTTTTTTGAAATTGTCAAATTTTGAAATTATAATTATTTATTTTTAGAAAAAAATACTAAAGTATTATATAATATGCTTTAAATTATTGGTAATATTTTTTTTAATTTACCAATATTAGTTAATACTTTTTTAAAATAATAAAGATTTTTTACTGTTGATTAGATATTTAATTAAATTTCAATTATAATTTCTTCTATTTCTTTTCTTTTTTTATTGATATATTCATCTGCAGGATAGCCCAGTGTCATAAGTTGGACAGGTTCTTCATCTGGTCCGAGATTTAGAATTTCTTTTACTTTATCTTTGTAAAATGCTCCTATCCAGCACGTGCCAAGTCCTTCAGTGGTTGCTGCAAGAGCAAGGTGCTCCATAGCAATAGCTAAATCAATAACATATGCAGGATACCCACATGTCATGGTATAGCCGATATTTGTCCCCACTCCTACTATTACAATATCAGCCTGAGAGATAAAAGATTGATTTTTTGCTGCTACTTGCAATTCTGCTTTTTTTCTTTCATCTCTTATTAAATAAAATTTCCATTCCTGATAATTTCTTGCAGTTGGTGCAAATCTCACAGCATCAAAGATTTTTTGAATTTTTTCATCTTCCACTTTTTTATTCAAATATTTTCTGCAAGAATATCTTTTTTTTACAACTTCATAAAAATCCATGTTTCCTCCTTTTTTAAAATTGCTTTAGAAATTTTTTTAGTCTATATAAAGCAATTTCTGTTTTTGAGTCTCCTATTTCACCATTATAGCACATTTCCAGTGCTTCCTCTATAGTAAAAATATGCAATTCTCCACCCTCTTCCATTAAGCTACCGTCACCGGTTACATGTTCTCTATTATCAAAATCTTTTTTATCAATTCTTATTGCCTTTATGAATACTTTTTCTATAGTAAATCCTGGGGATGTTAGAATAGGTTTCCCCAAATTAATCAAATTTTCTTTGTTAATCTTAATCCCTGTTTCTTCTAATACTTCTATTTCTGCTCTTTTATCTATATCTTCTTCTTTAGTTTCGCCTTCTTCAATAATACCGGCTGGAATTTCATATACAAAAAAATTGTTTTCATTTTCAAAATCGTATTTTACAAAATTTTTTCTGAAAAACAGAGGTGGTCTCAAGCATCTTCTTAATAGAATTTTGACAGAATTATTTTCATAAAAATATAATAAGATTCCAACAGCATCTACCTGTTTTCTATAAACAATATCGCATGTATATTCTCTTGATTTTTCATTATTTTCATATACATTTTTTAACTTGTATCTTTTTAATTTTAGAAAACCATTTTTACATTCATCTGGTAATTCTATTTCTCTGGAGACTTCTATATTGATTAGTTTTTTTGCTGACATTTTTTTCTCCTTTTTTTATTTACAATAAAACATAATTATCCAAAAGACAATAAAAAATTATTCTATATATTCTTTTAACGCAGAGAATACAGCAGTTACAGATACGTTATCTAAACAGATTTTTTTATCACATTTATAGTCAAAGCCAAAGAAAACACATGGCGAACAATCAATATTAGATAAAATTTCAATCTGCTCACCAGGCCAGAACCATTGAGTGGTTGATACAGGACCCGGTATAGTAATCAATTTGGTTTTATTGAATAGTGCCATGTACATTATGCCGGTATTTCCACAGATTAAAACATCTGCATCTTTAACCAGTTGATTTAGATTTAACAGATCTGTTTTATCTTGCATATTAATAAGTCTTTTATGTTTTATAGATATTTCGAATTCACTCCTTTTTCCCGTTAAAACAATATTAAAATTAGTTTTTTCTATGATTATTTTTATTAAATTTTCATATTTATTCCATGATTTTCTTACATTTCCTGCTCCGGGATGAATTAAAATATATTTTCCCCATTTTTTTTTGTAATTTTTATCAATTCCTTTGAGCTCTGTATTGATATTAATTTTTTCAATTGGTAGAAATGCAAATAATTTTAAATAGTTAAAAAATTCCCAATTGCTGTTTATATGAGGTATTGCTAAATCATAAACATAATGCCTGTATTGTTTTTCACTTTTAAATCCAATTTTGAAATTTGCTTTTAATAGACCACTAATAATTGATGATAATCTGATCCATTGACATGTATCAATTATAATATCAAACTGTTCTGTATTTAATTTCCATATTAGAGATACAAACTTTTTTATTTTAAATATAAATATTTTTTTGAACATTCCCCAATTTTTAAAAATTTCAAAATTTTCAGGAGCACTTAAAATGCTAATTTCAATAAATTCTAATTTAGAAAGTCCATTGATAATAGGTAATAATAACAAGCTATCGCCCATTACATTTATAGAAATAATCAAGATTTTACATTTTTTCCTTTTTGTTAGTTCATTTAGATTAAAATTATTTTTCTTTAAATTTAATGAACCTATTACTAAAACTATTAATCTACCTAAGGTTTTATCAAGTACTTTTAATATATTATTTCCATGAAATTTCATTTTATTGCCTCAATTACTAAATTTTCTATTCTTTTATTTTCATATTTTATAATATCATTAATATAGGAAGAATAATTATCCTTTTTTTCAATTTGTGAAAATCCAATATTTAATAAAATATGATAGATAGTATCGTAATCATATATCATTTTATGACCAGCGGCATAAAAAACTTTATTTAATGCGTCTATATTTTTATTACAATTTTTGAATTCTGGATATTGAGATTGTAAGGCAAATAGAAATTTATTATCGTTATTGAAATAAGCTTCTATAAATTTTTTTAGATCAGGTGTAACCAGCCTTAGAATACCATCTTTTTTTAAAATTCTATAAATTTCTGAGAGGAAAAATATTCCCTCTTCTTTAGAAAAATGTTCAATTAAATGCGAAGAATATACTACATCAATACTGTTATCATCAAAGGGAAGTCCTTTTTTTACATCTAATATAATGACAGTGGAAAAATATTTTTCAAAATTAGAAAAATTTGGATGATGATACAAATTGAATCTTTTTAATATTTTTTTTATATAGAATTTGAATTTTTCATATTTATAGTTTTTCATATAATCAATATTTATATAATTATCAATAATTTGGTTAAACCCGCACCCTATATTTAATCTTTTCATTTATAAACCTCGTTAATTTTGAGAATAAAATATTATCGTCAAATTTTAAGCATTCTTTTTTTATGCAGAAATTTTTTTCACATAAAGCGCATTCAGTAAAATTGAAAATCATCATATTTTGAGAAGTTCGATAAAACCACAAAAATGGGCTATCTCTCATACTAAAAATTACAAATACCGGCACATCATAAGCATAAGCAATATGTATAGCTGATGTAGAACCTGAGATAATAAATTTCGCCTTTCTAATCAGGTTCGCAAATTCTATGAAATTTGTCTTTCCAATGTAATTTTTTATTCTTTTATTGTAAGGAATTGTTAAAGAAAGTTCTTCTTTTTTGCCTGTTACTATAATATCAAAGTCTGTATTTTGTATTAAAAAATCTATAATTTTATGAAATAATTCAGGAGGGATTTGATTTATATTATTAATATTTTCTCCACCTCCAGGGTGAATAATAATATAAGAGTTTTTTTTAAAATTAGTAAAAGCATTATATTGAGGAATAAATATTTCTGGTTTTATGTCACATTCATTTATATGGAAAATTTCTCTTAAAAATTTTGTTTTATTAAGTGTTGCAAAATTTTTTATATAGTCTGAATTAAATTTAAATTTAATGATATATGATAATAAAAAACCGAAACCGCCAATATTAAAACCGATTCTTTGTTTTATACCGGCAAGGAACATCAAAATAATAGAAACAAAATCGCCTCTTGAATCTACCATAGCATCCAATTTTAGATTTTTCATAATCTTATAATATTTATAAAATCCAATTATTTTTTTTTGAAAAGAGATTCTCCGTGAATAAATACTATTTGATAAAACAACAGTTTCATCTATATAAGGAGAATTTTGGAAGACTATTGAATTATAATTGGTACAGATTAATATAATATCAATATTGGGATAGTGCTTTTTTAATATTTTAAATATTGGAGTGCTTAAAATTGCATCACCAATATGATCAGTAACTATAATACCTATTTTTTTTATTAGAGCAATATTTACATAATTTTTTTTAAAACCAGTAATGGAATATCCTATAATATCTATTATAAAAATAATAAACGATATAAAACGAGATTTATACCAATATCTTCTATTTTTATAGTTTTTATTAAACATCATTCAAAAAAACTATAAAAAAATGGTTAATAAGTCAATAATTTTATGATAATAAGTCTTTTGCAATATTTACTGCGGCATATGCGTCTTTTCCATAAGCATCTGCTTTTATTTCATCTGCAAAAGCTTGATTAACAGGGGCGCCTCCTATTATTATTTTAAATTTATCTCTAATGTGTTTTTGTTCCGAATATTCAATGACTTTTTTCATATTTAGCATTGTAGTTGTGAGAAGGGCTGACATTGCAATTATATCTGCATTATTTTCTATGGCTACATTTACAAATTTTGATGGCTCTACATTATTGCCTAAATCTATAGTTTCGAACCCATTTCCTTCTAACATAAATTTCACAAGGTTTTTTCCTATATCATGCATATCTCCTATAATTGTCCCAATTACAACTCTGCCTTTAGATTTTATTTTATTTTTTATAAGGTAAGGTTTTATAATATCAATACAATATTTCATAGCTCTGGCTGATATGAGCATCTGAGGTAAATAAAATTTCCCTTCTTCATAATATTTTCCTACCTGCTCCATTGCTGGTATTAAATGTTCATTGAGAATTATAGATGCTGGAATATTATTGTTTAGAGCTTCCTGTGTGATTTTTAATGCTTCAGTATTATTGCCTTTTATTATATATTCTTTTAATTTTTCTAAATTCATTTTTCCCCCTATTGGATTGGATATTTCCCATATTTAATAGTATTTTTAACCATTACAATAAAATTTTCTATTTTTACATAATCTGGAATACTATTAGCGGAACTGAGGCAATAGCGTCCACCGGGAGCAAGCTTGTGTATTTTTTCTTTTACTTCATTTTCTACATCTTCTATAGTGCCTCTTGTTAGTGTGTAAATAAGATCAATATTTCCAGCTAATGTTAATCTATTTCCAAAAGATTTTTTTAACTCATAAATATTCATTGCTTTAGGCTCAATAGGATGAAGCGCATCTACACCAGAATTTAATATATCTTCCATAACTTCTAATAACTTCCCATCAGAGTGATAAATAAAAGGTTTGTTATATTTTTGGGCAAGCTTGCCGATTTTTTTAAGCCATGGAAAAAAATATTTTCTTAAAGTTTCTGGATCAACCATGAGTCCATTGCTATATGCTATATCATCACTGTACCAAAGGACTTTTACAATATCAAAGGTAATCATATTTTCAAACATGCTATAAACAATTTCTCCAATTTTATTAAATAGAACTTCAATTAAGTCTGGATTATCAAATAGAGCGTATGAAAAATTTTCAAATCCCATTAATTGCCACACCATTGTAAAAATATCACCATATTGGCCTATAACTGCAAGATTATCAGGTAATATTTTTGCTATTTTTTCAAATCTTGAATAATCAATATCTCTTTTTTCTGGAAATGGAAATTTTTCAAAATCTTCAAAATTTTTAATTACATTACTGTGTTCATCTACCCAATTTATGTTTTCGTTGGATAAAGAGACATCAGAATGTCCTATACTCGATAATGTTTTGATTTTAAAATTAACAATGGGTTGTAGTTTTACATAGTCATATCCAAATTTTAAGGCAAATCGAATTTCGTCTTCCAATGTAATTTCTTTTATATTTAATAATTTTTTCTTTATTGATGGTGCAATACCAAGTTCAAGTAGCGGTACTCTATCAGGTTCCCCCAACCCCTTTAGAGCAGTAATTAACCTCTCATAATTTGAATCATTAATATTTAAATCAAGATTAAACAAGGTCCCTCCTCCCTTGTTAATAGATCTTCTAATAAGGTAATTGCAATTATTTGAAATTTGTTAGATCAAGATGTTCAAATTCTTTGAATATTCTTTGTAATAATTTAATAATTTTAGCTGTTCCACCTTTTTTATCTGCTTCCATGTTAACTACAATTAAAGGCTCATGTAAAGATAATCTTACTAATGTCCAGCCCTGTATATCTTCCTCCGTTATAGATATTCGTACACCTTCTGTGGTATCTATTGGATAATTTTGAGTTTCAGCTTCTTGTTTTACAGCTTCGATAATTTTTAATCCATAATCTTTAAAATCATCTAAATTAATTTTCAGTCTGAAAACTTTACTTTCAAGTGCTTCTTTTAAATTTTTTAATATAAAATTGAAATTTAAACCTTCTTTTTTTAATTTAGCTTGATATATCAATAATTTTGCAATTGTAAAAGAACCGTCATCTGCATATTTATTTTCTGTAAACATAATATGTCCGGAAGTTTCACCTCCGACATAACATTTGGTAGCTTGTTCGTTTAATTCTTTCATTTTGGTTTTAACATTGGCATATCCTCTTTTATATCTGCAATGGATACCATTGTGAGATTTAATGAATTCCGTGAGTCCATCAGAGGTTACACTATCTGTTACAATATAGGTATTAGGATGCTCAGATAAAACCATTGCGGCTACCAATGCAAGCATCCGATTACCATTAACAGGTTTACCGTCTGGTAGAACAATAGATGAACGATCTCCATCTGTGTCAAAAAGAATGCCTAAATCACCTTTTGCTTTGATTATTCTATCGGAAATTGATTTTATAGCTTCTGGGAGTTCAGGATTGGGGATATGATTCGGGAAATTCCCATCGGGCTCTAAAAAAAGGCTGTCAGATATATCCGCACCAAGTTTTGCTATTATTTTTTCAGCAAAAAATCCAGTTGCGCCATTTCCGGCATCTACTAAAATTTTCATGCCAGAGAGAGGTTTATCATAATTATGCTGATCATTTATATTTTTTTTTATAAAATTGCATATAGTATCAGAGTAAATATTCATGAAATTTTCTTTTATAATAAAATTGTTATTACGCTGAATATCTTCAGAAATATCTGCTAATTCAGAAGCCTTTGTTAGTAATTCCTTAAGAATTTTTTTAGGTAATATATCTTTTTTATAAAAAATTTTTAATCCGTTCCAATTAGATGGTAGATGGCTTGCTGTAATCATAATACCAAAATCAGCTTTAAAATATTCCATTGCAGCAAAAACCATGGGGGTTGTGGATACGTTTTTATATTTGGGTTCAGTCACTAATTGAATCACAGGGATGTTTTTATAAGAAAGGTAATCAGCTAATAATGATTCAATTTGAGGACCTGTAATTCTGCTGTCTTTTCCAATAACTATTTGAGGTCGATTACTTTTTTTGATAAATTCAGAGAGAACTTCTGCAATTTTATAGAGGAATGTTTTATTTAAATCTTTTTCGCCATTCCCTCTGATATCTGAACCGGAAATTAATTTTAGATAATTATTCATGATATATCACCTTTTTAAATTTTGTTAGAATTTTAGTCCAACTTTTATAGGAACAAAAGAGATGTTGTTATCTTTTGTTTTTAAATAATAGAAATTGATATCGAGGAAAAGATTTGTATTTTCTAATAGTAGATTAGCACCTAATCCAAAGTGAATATAAAAAGATGTGGTGTTAACAGATTTGATATCTATCACGTTGTTAGAATCTGCAAAAATTTTTATATCATCAGAGGAAGTTTTGTGTAAACCGGCTCCGGCAATTATATATGGAAGTACATTGGCTTCATCATTAAAAGGAACAATTTTTTCAAAAGAAGCACCGATGTTTATAATATTTATATAATCGCCACCTGTTAAGAGACTTTTTTCTGGAGCGAGATTAAGAAATTCTAAATAATCTCTTGCAGTGATTGGTGTTCGAGCAAATTCAAAATTTATAAAAGCATCTAAATTTGTTAAGATGTGTTTTCCTGCACTTCCAGACATAAGAACGCCACTGGAATATCCATTTCGTAAAGTATCAGGAGAAACAATGTTAAAAGTGCCAATTCCTACTTTATAAATCGGTTTTGTATATGATATAGAAAACAAAATAGTCAGAATAAGAATAATTTTTTTCATTGAACAAACTCCTTTATTTATTTAGTTTATTACCATAATTAAGCCATGGATCAGTTGTGTATTTTGGAAATGAAGGCACTACAATAGTAAATGGCACGTTTTTTTGGTATACAAAAAGGTCAATTCTGCTTAATTTAATTTTATTGAAAGCTTCTGTATCGATAAAAATATTTTTAGAATACTTTTTTTGTAATGAATCCACAAGAGGATTAAGATATTTATCAATAACTTCCAGATCTGATAGTGAATCTGGTATATTTTGATTTTTTAAATACTCTGTTACAAAATATTTTGCAGTTATTGCATCTTTCCACATATTATAATTTCTTTGTACTACTGGAATTTTATCATAATTTTTTTTATAAGCATATTCTGTGATGTATCTATCGCGGACAAGGTCTGCAATTGCTAATTTTAGTTGTAGAGGGAATTCTGCAGGAGACATT
Source organism: uncultured bacterium (assembly GCA_964384205.1). Taxonomy (GTDB): domain Bacteria; phylum JAGOEH01; class JAGOEH01; order JAGOEH01; family CAYLKS01; genus CAYLKS01. Next base: position 52,838 of record CAYLKS010000008.1, read on the forward strand.
CTCCTTTTTCTAAAGACAAGTGGATGTTTTTCAAGCTCATTAAAAAAGCGTTCTACAGTCCATATTTTCCCATCTATTTCTAAAAATGGCATATTTTTAATTTTTTCTTTTTCATTAAAATAATTTACAGCAATAGTAGAATCTTGTTCTTTTTTAAAAATGATTTTCAAGAAAGCGTCTTTTTGTTCTTTTTCCGGCACTAAATAAATAGGTTTTAAAATTTCTACTACTTTGAAAAAGGCATCATCAACGAGCCGCATTTCTTTATCAGCCATGATAGAGGATACGAGGTTGGAATATATTTCCGATGCTTTATATTCTTTTAATTTGCTTTTAACATCATTCCATCTTTGAGATTTTTGCTTTTCAGTAACTGCCACCTGTTCTGTCCATCCAACTATTTTAGCAAAAATATTATAATTTTTATCCAGATGCATTACTGGAAGTAGCTCGCCTCTTTGGTGATCTGTAGAAAAGAATGTTTTTATAATGGTTTCATTGGGTTCTTTAAAAAAATCTATTTCTCTCTGAGGAATGGAATCAGAATGTGCTAATTTTTTATAGATATTTTCTAATGGGACTTTTTGTTCATATAATAAATGAGCAATTTCCTGAGCAGCACTATCATTTTGTATTGTAATATATTTAATTTTATATTTTCGGCCACTAAAATTATAATATTTTTTAGTAATGGAATCGGGAATAATTGCTTTTTTATAGGCTTCATTATAAAACAACCATTGGCGCATAGCTTGTTCTTTTCTACCGATTAGATAATTTTGTAAGACTTCTTTTTTTAGAATAGATGCAGTATCGCCTGCCTCAAGTGCGAACATCTTTTCTGCAATTAAGGAATTCAAAATTATTTTCTTTTCAAGGCCAGTAGATCCTTTACAATATCTTGGCCTGATAGTATACTCAGCTCTTCTGATAAATTCTCCAACAGAAATATCTTTAGATGCAATTTTGGCTAAAATTTTTTCTTGTGCTAATGAGTCTTCTTGTTTTTCTATTTTTGAACAACTAAAAGTAAAAATAAATATTATACTAATAAAAGTTAAAATGTACCATTTCATATAGACTCCTTTTTAATAAAAATTAATTAATAATATAATGTTATCAAATTTAAAATAAGTCAATACTTTTTTATTATTGTTAATTCTCTAAATTAACCTATTTTTATAAAAATATTTTTTAAATATTAAATAATTTTAAAAAGTTCTTGCATTTTTAGGAAAAAATCTTATATTCGAAAATAGATGTGGAAATATATTTAATTATAAATAAAAACAAGGAGTTATGATGAAAAATTTAAAATTAAACTTAGATAATGAAAATAGGGTAAATATAAAAAGAAAAGTAAGAAAAAATTTAATATTATCCACAGTAATAGAAAAATCTCCTATATCTATTTCACAAATAGCTAAAATTACTGGTTTTAATATGCCAACTGCTACATCCTTGGTTGAAGAGTTAGTTCAAGAAGGGTATTTACAGAAAATTGGAGTCGGAAAGTCCACAGGAGGTAGGCCACCTGTACTTTATAGAATAAATCCAGAATCAAAGTATATAGTAGGGGTGGACCTTGGCCGTTCTACTACTAATATTGTTTTAATAAATCTGGAACAGAATTTGTTGATAAAAAAATCATATAAAACAGGAAATATTGATAATAAAGAAGCATCAGTTGATAAATTAGTTAATAATGTAAACGATATAATAGCAGAAGCAAATATTGCAAAAGAAAAAATTTTGGGTGTAGGTGTTGCTATTCCGGGTTTGATAGAAAAAGAAACAGGGCGTTCTATTACCTATTTTGATTTTGGGCCGGAACAAACAATTCAGCAAATTTTAAGCGATAAATTAGGATTGTTTGTGAAGATAGAAAATGATGCAAGAGTTATGGCTCTGGGAGAACAACATTTTGGGTTAGCTAAAAATGTTCCCAATGCCTTATGTTTGAACCTTGGGTGGGGTATCGGCTTAGGGCTTATAATTGATGGAAAAATATATTCTGGTAATAATGGATTTGCTGGAGAATTTGGTCATATTATAGTAGATGAACATGGTCCATTATGTCATTGTGGGAAAAAAGGATGTTTGGAAACTGTAGCTTCCGGGCATGCTATAGCAGAGATAGCCAAAAAAGCTTTAAAAGAAGGCGCAGCGTCAAAGATATTGGAATCTGTAAATGATATAGAAGAGGTAACAGCATTCACAGTTGTTGAAAATGCTAAACAGGGCGATATTTTTTCAATTGAGATATTAGAACGAACTGGTATATATATAGGGCAAGCATTATCAATTGTTATAAATTTATTTGATCCTGCAATTATTATTATCGGCGGATCTCTTGCTCATGCCGGTCGTTTTATTCTTAACCCTATTATAACTGCTTCATCTAAAATGTCCAGGCCTCATATTAATGAAAAAGTAAAAATAGTTACATCTCAAATTGGCCCGATAGCAGGCGCATTAGGTGCTACTACTTTAATTACTAAAGAAATATTGGAAACAGATCATATTAACCTTGCTACTTTTGTATAGAATTAAGGTGGAAATTATGAAAAGATTTCGATATTTAATTTTTCTTGTTTTTTATTTTATTGTTATAAATGCTGATGAAAAGGGTGTATATTTTCCTATAAAACAATATACACCATCTATAATTCCCTCTTTTGAAAAAATAAAAAATAAAATTCCTCAACCTATTTTAACTCAGGATAAAGGTTTTATTGATTTATATTATTTTACATGGGAGCTTGCCTGGAAACATATAAAAAAGCCGCCTAAGAATTCTCCTTTTGTATCTGATTTTATTGATGAAGCATTCAATGCTAATATTTTTCAATGGGATACTCATTTTATGATACTTTTCTGGAGATATATCTATTATATTTTTCCGGCTATAAATTCTCATAATAATTTTTACCGTACTCAAGCTGAAGATGGGTATATATGCCGAGAAATCCAGGAAAAAGACGGTAATTATTTTTTCTATGAAGGGAAAGAAAATACAATTAATCCTCCTCTTTTCCCATGGGTAGAATTTGAGTATTTTAAATTTTCAGATGATACCTCGAGGTTTTCTATTATCTATGAATCATTAAAAAAATATGGAGAATGGCTTGATAAAAATAGAGTTTCCAGAATAAATAAGAATCTTTACTGGCAAACTAATTTAGGTTCTGGTATGGATAATTCCCCAAGATTTGGGGCAGCATGGATAGATATGTCTTCTCAAATGGTGTTATATTATGAATATTTAGAGAAAATTGCCAGAATGTTAAAAAAAGAAAAGGATGCTGAGTATTTTGCACAGAAATATAAAGACATTGCTTTTGAGATAAATAAACTTATGTGGGATGATTCTGCCGGTCTTTATTTTGATTTAGATGGAAAAAATCAAAAAACTTTTGTGCCGACAATTGCTTCATTTTGGCCATTGCTTGCGGGAATTGCAGATAAAAAGCAAGCAGATAAATTAGTGATGAATTTGAAGGATACGGCACAATTTTTTAGAAAAATCCCGGTTGCCACTTTATCTGCAAAACATAAATTTTATTCTTCAAAAGGAAATTATTGGAGAGGGAGTGTTTGGGCTTCAACTAATTATATGGTTATAAGAGGATTGAGAAATTACCATTTTGAAGATTTTTTATATCAACTTTCATATCGTTATTTAAAAGGGGTTTATGAAGTATTTAAAAAAACACATACTTTATGGGAGAATTACTCCCCGGATTATTATTCTCCCGGAGATATTGCAAAGCCTGATTTTGTTGGATGGACTGGTCTTGTGCCGATTTCTATTTTAATAGAAAATATATTAGGAATAGAAGTGAATGCTCCTGAAAATACAATAACGTGGTTTATTAATAGAAAAGATAAACATGGTATAAAAAATTTATATTTTGGCGGAAATTGTGTTTCTCTGATAGCAAATGAGCGGCAGTTAGAGGACGAAATTCCTGTAATAGAAGTAAAGACACGCTCTCCTTTCTGGCTAATTATTAAAGTAAAAGATTATTCAAAAAAATATTTTATTCAAAAAGATACAATAATAGTAAATTAAAATATAGTTTATATCCCCCCATCAAACTATGAGGGGATATGATATTTTTTTCAGGATAAGTTTTTTATTTCAAAAGTATGATTTTTTCAGTTAACGTTTTTTGTCTATTTATTTTTAATACTAAAAGATAAATACCATTTGAGAGCTTATTCTTTTTATTGTCATAACCATTCCATATAAAATTACATTTATTATCTTTTGCTATACCATTATATATGGATTTAACAAATCTTCCTGTTATATCATATATTGAAATATCAATATTTTTATTAGCTATATTATTTATTGAGATATTTATTATATTATTAAAAGGATTTGGATATACTTTTATATTGATCTGTTTAGTAGTTGATTCTTGATGTTCATTTATGCGAGTGCCTGTAATGGTATGAAAATTGATAATTAGAGAATCGCCGGCAATACCATCATTATCAGGATCTATTAAATTACCATTATAATCTTTGGCAATAGAACCATCAATAATCAATTTATAGTCAGTATCATACTGGTATTTAATAGGATATACTTTAAGCATTTTAAAGGCATATGCCCATTTTAATTTAACACTATCTAAAGGAGGATCGAAGTATATAGCTTTTTCAGTATCATTCTTAGACATTTTTCTGGTAAAAGAAAAGATGAAATAATTCCCCTTTTGCATATTATTTATATCTGCATTTGCTGATAAGGTGTAAGTTAAAGTTGTAGGGCTTAGATTCCTCACATTTTGAAAATCAACTTGAGTAAATGCAGTATCAACTACATCAACAGTTTCTGCTATAGATTGGAAACCTTCTTTTTCAATTTTTATTATTGCCTGTCCTGCTGGAAAATTTTCGAAAAAATAAAATCCATTCTTTACAGAATCATTAGGGATAAATCCCACGAGAGATTGCCACCAGTTATTATCATCATCTGTAATACCTATATTATTTGTATCTGTAATAAATTCCATGGTATCGGTGGCATTATAAATTGTAACTTTTACATTTTTCATACAATTACCAAATTCATCGGTAATTTGGCCGAATATTGTTGATGAACTTGGTCGCGGCTGGTTATAAAATTTTAAATAAGAATAAAAAATAGCTTTTGCTTCTAATTTTAAATATTTTTCACTATTGAGCCTCATAATTTCATCGTAGTAATCCCAGAATGATGCTTCAGAAAGCACTCCTTTCATATTTAAATATTTTAAAACACCATAATTAAATCCGACAAGATCATAATCAGCATAAACTTTATATGAGGTTGTATATAAAGCATCGTAAATTAGAGGAGACATTATATTACACATTAATATATTATCGTCTTTGTGTATCCCGGAATAATTTTTACTATATAAAACCATAGTATAATTTGATTGAGCATTATAGGCATTATGATGTATAGATTGAAAAAAATCAGCATTAAAAGAATTGGCTATTTGGTCTCTATCGTATAATCCTAAAACAGCTGTGGTATCTTCATGAGTTAGTAATACATCAGCGCCGTAATCATTTAAATAATTTTTTAAATATTTTGCAACTCTAATATTAATTCGGGCCTCATAAGGTTTATCTTGAGGGTACTTTCCATGTCCTGGGTCAAGGCAGATTTTAATACCAGATAGATCTTGAGCGAATAACATATTAATAGTGAAAATAAATAATATAGTGTAGTATATAATTTTCATGATCCCTTCTCCCCTATTTTTATTTGACAAGTTCACAGAAATAAACTTTGCTACTTTTTATATCTTCAAAGATGATATATCTATTATCATTAGAAATAGATGGATTAACAGGAATAAAATTATCCAGGCCATCTATTGGGATTATATCAGAACTTGTAACATCATAAATATATAATTTAGACTCAGTATAAACATGCCCATCGTCTTTTGTTTGAGCCATTACTATATATTTCCCATCTTTACTAATCGTAGGCATTACAAAATCGCCAATTTCTTTTATATTACCATTTTTAAAGAAAATTTTAAGCGGGCCACCTGCTACTTTAGTAACTAAAAATTTGCCATTATGTTCTATTTGTGGAGCAAGTAATATTTGATTTTGATTTGCTATTTTAAAATCTGAGTTTAAAAAAATTCTACCATTATAAGAAATACAATCTTGTTTATTGAATGGAATTGTTTTATCAAGTTTTTTTTGAATGTTTATGACTTTTTTATTATTTGATTGATAATATACTACATTATTCCCATCTATTAAAGGAGTAGAAATATCTCTTTGGTAATCAGTTAAAGGAATTATAGAATTACTTTTAATATCAATCAGAGATATTCTATAGAATTTACGTTTGTTTTTATATTTTTCTTCTCTGCAAATAATATTATTTTCGTCATTGGACCATTTGTAATTATACCCGATCCCCGGATAATCAAAACTATCAATTACTTTAAGTTCTGGAAATGAGAAAATAATAATTCTTTGATATCCTGGTGTTGTTGCTGAAATATAGTGATTGTTTGGGGAAAATTTTGGCTCGATTAATTCTTTTTCGCTTATTGGTCCTACAATATTTTTTACCTGAAATGGAAATATGGTACTATACAATAATAAAAACAAAAAGATAAATTTACTTTGCATTTATTCCCTCCTCCGTGGATTTTTTAAAATTCTACTTTATTAAGACTTAATGGTTCTCCTTTTTTAATATTGCATTTAGCTTTTTTATTTAAAATGAATTGTAGAAATTCTGGTTTTAAACCCTTGGCAGGTCTTACAGTTTGTATGTTATCTAAAGTCAGATTTTCACCTTTTTTTATATTTTTTGTTGCAAAAATAGATGGTCTGTAATTTAAATTTTCCAGTTCATTTTCGTTAGGTCCATATTTTACATTACCTAATGCAGCCTCTATTTTTCTGATTGATTTAACAAGAGATTTAAGTTCATGTGGTTCAATTGAAAAAGGAGAATCTGGACTTGGTAAAGTTTTGTCAATAGTAAAATGTTTTTCAATTATTTTAGCTCCTAATGCTACAGAGGCGATTGCAATTTCATTCCCAATAGAGTGATCAGAAAGGCCAACAAGAGTATTAAAAGATTTTTGCAAATGCGGCATTGTAATTAAATTAAAATCTTTTTCATCTGCTGGATATGAACTAATACATTTTAATAAAATCAAATTATTGTGATATTTTCTTATAATTTCCACTGCTTTAGCAATTTCTGAAAAAGTAGCCATACCTGTTGATAATATAATAGGTTTATTTTTTGATGCAATATATTCAATAAGAGGAATATCAATTATTTCGAAGGAAGAAATTTTATAAGCAGGTACATTTATTGATTCTAAGAAATCAACAGCACTTTCGTCAAAGGGAGTTGAAAAAAATATTAAGCCAGATTTTTCTGCATATTCTTTTAATTTTATTTGCCACTCCCATGGCATATATGCTTTTTTATATAATTCATATAGGGTTGTTGCTCCCCAGAAATTGCTACGTTTGATTTTAAAAATATCAGAAGTTGAATTAATGGTAATAGTATCTGGGGTATACGTTTGCAATTTTATTGCATCTGCTCCACTTTCTTTTGCAGCATCTATAATTTTATATGCAATATCAATTTTCTGGCAATGATTTGCAGACATTTCAGCAACTATAAATACAGATGAATTTTGAGAGATTTCAAAATTAGCTATTTTCATTTTATTAAAAAATCCTTTACAGTTTTAATCACATGATTGATTTCTTTTTCTGTTAATGAATAATATATTGGTAAACTTACCACTTTATTATAAAAATCCATAGTATTAGGCAAATTTTTTTTATTATAACCTAATTTTTGATAATAAGGTTGCATAACTATAGGAATATAATGCACCTGTAACATGATACCTCGATTTTTGAAAAATTCAAACATATCCTCTTTTGTTTTTTTTATCTTATTAAAGTTTACTAAAATAGGGTATAAATGGTAAGCATATTCTTTGGCATCTTCTTTATGGATAATTTTGATCTCTTCTAAATTTTTAAAATTTTTATCGTAAATATGAGCTATTTCTTTCCTTCTTTTAATAAAATTTTCTATTTTATTTAATTGAGAAATTCCCAGGGCACATTGAAAATCTGTTAATCTATAATTGAATCCAAGCTGTTGCATTTCATAATACCACGGAGAATGTATATTTTGTTTATTTATGAAATTATTTTTATTTTTTGTTATACCGTGATTTCTTAGAATGAGTAATTTTTTATACAATATTTCATTATTTGTCAATATAGCACCACCTTCACCTGTAGTAATAGTTTTTACAGGGTGAAAACTGAAAGTAGTTAAATCTGCCTGTCCGCCTATTGGTTGATTTTTATATTTGCTACCAAGGGAATGAGCAGCATCTGAGATTGTATATAATGAATATTTTTTGGCAATAGAATTGATTTTATCATAGTCAACAGGAATTCCAGCATAATCAACAGATATTATAAGTTTAGTTTTACTATTTATTCTTTTTTCAATTTCATTTATGTCTATAATAGGATGGTCTTTTTTTATATCTACAAAAACTGGCTTAATATTATTATAAAGCATAGCATTGGCAGTAGCGACAAATGATAATGCTGTGGTTATCCCATTATAGCCTTTTTCTAATTCTAAGGTTTTAACTGCCAGATGAAGTGCTGCAGTGCCATTTGCAACACTTACAGCATATTTAACTTTACAATATTGGGCAAGCTTTTTTTCAAATTCAGCGACTTTTTCTCCTTGGGTAATCATGGGAGATTTTAGTGTTTTAATGACTTCTTCAATATCATCAGATGTTATATGTTGTTTTCCATAATAAATCATATTAATTGTAAAATCTCCTTTTGATTAATCCACCATGAATTTGTATCACTTGAATATTTAAAACGTTCACTTACTTTTTTATATTTTGAATAGTAATATTGGTTATAATCTTCTTCTAATTCAGGGAGAATGATATATCCTTTGTCAAATTCTACAGTATGATGTGCTTCGTCTTCAGAAATCAACGTTTCATTTAGTTTCTCACCAGGTCTAATTCCAATAAATTCTATTTTTGCATTGGGAGCAATTGCTTTTGCAAGGTCTATAATTTTCATACTCGGCATTTTGGGAACGAAAACTTCCCTTCCTTTCATCATTTCTAAAATATTAAAAATAAAATCAGCTACTTTTTCTAATGTTATAAAAAATCTGGTCATTCTCTCATCTGTTAATGTGATTTTACCTGTTTTAGCCTGTTCTTTCCATAATGGAATAACACTTCCTCGGCTATTTATAACATTTCCGTATCTAACACAACTAAATTGCGTATTTGAATCGCCGGAATAATTATTGGCTGCTATGAATAGTTTTTCAGCAGCTAACTTAGAAGCTCCATACAGATTAATAGGATTTACTGCTTTATCTGTTGATAGCGCTAATACTTTGTTCACCCTTTGATCAATTGCTGCATTTATGATATTATTCGCTCCAATAACATTGGTTTTTATAACTTCAATAGGATTGTATTCTCCAGATGTAATTATTTTCAAAGCTGCTGCATGAATAACTATATCTACATTATGAAAGGCCCTATACAATCTTTCTTGATCTCTAATATCACCTATAAAGTAACGTATGAATTTGTATTGGTCAGGTGAAAATTTTTGAGCCATATAATATTGTTTCATTTCATCTCTACTGAAAATAATTAATTTATAAGGTTTAAAATTTTTTATTACCATTTCTGTAAATTTATTACCAAAGGAACCTGTGCCGCCTGTAATTAAAACAGTTTTATCATTTAAATCAAACATAATCTCCTCATCTTTATAAGGTTAGCTTTTAAAATCAATAAATATATAAAAATTTATTTTTCTTGTTTGATATGGTAGGCAATCCATTCATCCTGTGTCTTTTTTTTAATTATTTTAAATCCTGATGATATTAAAAATTCTGTAAATTCTACATCTTCCTCTATGAGTATGCCACTTGAAATAATCGTGGAATCTTCTAATAAAAATCTATGAATATTTTGTAAAATCCCTTTTTGAATTGAAGATATAATATTAATCAGAATTATATCAAACTTATTTTTTATGCAATCTATTGTTCCATTGATGAAATAGATATTATTTAATTTATTGAATTCTGTATTGTTTTTATGGGCATATTTTATTGCTGTTGTGTCAATTTCGATGGAAGTAACAGAATTTGACTCTAATAATGCAGCTGCAAATGATAAAATCCCGCTTCCAGTTCCGATATCAAAAACAGTTTTCTCTTTAAAAGATAATTCCTTCATAAGTCTAAGCATTAGTTGTGTTGTCTGATGTGTACCTGTTCCAAATGCGAGATTGGGTTCTATAATTATTTTATATTTAATATTTTCTTTTGGTTTTTCCCACGGAGGATATATTAGAAATGTATTTTCAATATTAACAGGTTTAAAATTTTTTTTCCATTCATTTAGCCAATTTTGTTGCTCTTGTTTATCAATTTGATACTCAATATCAAGTTTGTCTAAGAAAAATTTTAAACTTTCTATATCAATGCTTGAATCAAAAAATGCAATTGCACTATTATTATCCAATTCTTGTATTCCAGTACATTTTTGATTAAATAGATATAAGTTGGTTAATTCCGTATTACCTTTGTAGATGATTTTGATTTTCCACCAGAACATATTTATGGCCTGATTAAACTTGATGCTACAATGTTAGCAATTTTTGCTCTCAAAGATATAACACTTCCTTTATCTTGAGGATGGACTCTATTTGTTAAAATTATAATAAATACTTTTGTGTCAAGGTCTATCCATATAGAAGTTCCTGTATATCCAGAATGTCCGAAGGAATTCATCCCCAAAATATCACCTCTGACTGAACTGTATGCTGTTTTAGAATCCCATCCTGCAGTTCTTCCTTTATCTGCTAAATATGGATAAATTGATGTCATTGCTTTTACTGTCAATGGTGAAAAAATTACTTTATCTTCATATCTGCCATTATTTAATAGCATAATAGCAAATTTAGACAAATCTTCTGCTGTACTGAATAAGCCAGCATTTCCTGATATTCCACCAATATATCGAGCAAGAGGATCATGCACTTTACCTAATAACATTTTACCATTCACAACTTCAGTAGGTGCAATTAATTTTTTATATTTTGAGGGAGGATTGAAAAATGTGTGGTTCATATTCATTGGGTGAAATATATATTTTTGAGAAAATTTATTAATATCCATGCCACTTACTTTTTCTATTATATAGGCTAATGTAATAAAACCGAGGCAACTATATTGAAAGGTTTCACCAGGAGCAGCAATTTTGTCAGATTTAGCTATAGCATCGATTACTTTTTTTAAACTTCCCTTTTTCCCATATTTCATTTTTAATGAATCAACATTTAGATAAGGTTTTAGCCCAGCAGTATGCGTTAATAAATGATAAATATGAGGTGCAGGATATTTTTTTCCTGTACTGTCTTCATATACTTTAAAGTCAGGGATAAAATCTGTAACTTTCTCCCAGAGAGTGAGTTTTCCCTGTTCAACCAGTTTCCATATTGATGATGCTGTAGCAACTGGTTTTGTAACTGATGCAAGATCAAATATTGTATTGATTTTCATTGGTTTTAGTTTATTATAAACTTGTTTATAGCCGAATCCTTTTAAATAAACTATTGAAGAATTTCTTCCGACTACGACAACTCCGCCAGGTATCTCTTTTTTTAGAACAGCTTGTATCATTAAAGAATCTATTAATTGTAAATGTGAATTATCAAAACCTGAACTTTGAGGTTTTTTAATTGATATTGGGTTAGCATTGGATATAATAGAAAATATTATAATAAATAGCATTATCCTCATACTCTGACTCCCTGGTGATTATGTTATTTTAATGGCAATGAAAAAGCGAATATAGAACCTTCTCCTTTTTTACTATTAACCCATATCCTCCCGTTGTGCATATCAATAATTTTATGAATAAATACCAGCCCGTATCCACTTTGTGTTTCATTTCCGGTTGGTCTGGATGAAAGTTTGCCCGGTCTTATAAAAATATTTTTTAGATCATCTTCATTTAATCCTTGTCCAGTATCTTTAATATAGGAGATAATATAATCATTATTTTTTTCAAAATATATGGTTATCCGTCCCCCAGGTTCTGTGTATTTAATAGCATTGCTTAGTAAATTATCAATTACCTGAGCAATTCTAATTTTATCAGCATTTACTATACATTCGAAATCTGGTTCCTCAAATATAATCTGTATTTCTTTCTTTTTAGCTGCATGGCTGTAAAAATTTGTGCGTTTGAAAAATAAATTAATTAAATCGAACTCGTGTTTTTGTAAATTAAAATTTATGGATTCAAGAGAATAAATATTTGTTATATCATCTATTAGTTTATTTATTCCCCAGGTCGTCTTGCGTAACATTTGTAATTTTTTTAAAATTAATTCTTTTTCCATATCTTGATTAATATATTCATCAATAATATCTAAATAAGAATTTAATATCATTAAAGGATTTCTTAAATCATGGACTATAATTCCTATTAATTCATTTTTTTGAAAATTTAAATCTTTCAAATAATAAAGAGTTTCTATTTTAGATATTGATGATCTGATATAATCTTTCAGTTCGAAAAGAATAGACAAGTCATTTATATCATATTCAAGGAATTCGTTATTATAAAACATAACATATGCTTTTGTTTTTATGGAAAACTCTATTTTATAAATAATAAGATAATTAAATAATTTTTTCTTCTCCTCATTTTTAAAAAAATCTTTTTGAACAAAGTCACTATTTTTTATAACATAAATATTTGGAAATACTTCTTTACTTTGATTTTGTAATGTCATAAATATATTTTCATCTAAGTGGGAATGAATATCTTTTTCTTCAATATCTGAGTTTATATTATTGAATAAGAAAAGTTTTTTACTTGGGGAAAATTTATAATAAAAAGATTTTTTCAGAGATTTTAGGATTTTTAATTCATTTCCTATAGTAAAATAAATATCATCTAATTTATTTTGAGATAATAATTTTTTAAAAAAATTTTTTATAAATAGTAATTGAAAATTTCTTTGATGTAATTTATTAGTTAATTCAAAAATTTCATTTTCACCAAAAAATTTTTCCACCATACTTTCTTTCATAGAAAATTTTTAATTAAAACCGTTAATTTTTTTCAGAATAATAATTTTTTTTTAGAAAATCAAGATAATAAATATTTTTTTTATTTTATAGACTATAATAATCAAAGTATTATTGAGAATTTTTTTATTTTTTCAATTTTCCCATTTATCTTGACTTTTAAATAAATTAATATTATTTTAAATCGATGATGGAATTGCAAGTAGAATTAGAACAATTTGAAGGGCCGTTAGACCTTCTCTTATATTTGATAAAAAAGAATGAAGTAGATATATATGATATTCCTATCACTAAAATTACAGAACAGTATTTAGAATATTTAAAATTTATGCAAGATAAAAAATTGGATATTGCTGGCGAATTTTTTGTTATGGCCGCAACCTTAATTAGAATTAAAACTTTAATGTTATTGCCGAAAGAAAATGCAGATGAAGAAATTCAACATATAGAAGACCCAAGACAAGAACTAATAGATAAGTTATTAGAATATAAAAAAATTAAAGAATTATCAGAAAAGATGTTTCAGCTGCAAGAAAAACAATCAAAAATATTTTATAGGGGATATTTTTCAGAATATGAATATATTAAAGATGATTATGTGGATTTAAACTTTTCTAAATTTTTTTCTATTTATAAATCATCTGCGAATCGCATTATTGATAAATTAAAATATATAGAAGTATATAAAGATGCTACCCCCATAGAGGAAATTATTAATATAATTTTATCTAAAATTGAGGATAGCAATCATTTGAGGTTTTTTGAAGTGATTGATAGAACAAATTTATCAGAACTTATTGTGGGTTTTATGGCTATTTTAGAACTTTCAAAATTGCAGAGAATCAGATTAATCCAGAATATATTGTGGGGGGAAATTTGGTTAGAAAAGGTGTGAAGTTATGTATAGCTCTATTATAGAGGCAATTATTTTTGCAAGTACAGAACCTATTAGTGAGGATAAAATTAAAAGTATAATAGGTAATGGTTTAACAAAAAGCGATATAGGCAATATTGTTGAGAAATTAAATGAGGAGTATGATAGAACTAATAGAGCTTTTAGGATTGAGAAAGTAGCGGGAGGATATATTTTAGCAACACGTCAGGTTTATTATAAATTTTTGCAGAAGATGAATTATAATAAAATCAAAAAAGGGGTAACTCATGCAGCAATGGAATGTCTTGCAATTATAGCATTAAAGCAGCCTATTACCCGAATAGAAATAGATCAAATTAGAGGAGTTAATTCAGTAGGTGCAATTAATTCATTATTAGAAAAGGAATTGATTACAATCGCTGGGAGGAAAAAAGTTCCTGGAAATCCTTTAATGTATAAAGTTACAGATAAATTTTTATTTTTATTGGGCATTAATTCTTTGGAGGATTTGCCTGATTATAATGAATATAAGAGTAAATTTAAAGAATTAGAGGAGAATAGAGAGAAGGAAAATGAAATTAAGGTTGAATAAATTTATAGCAAGTTGTGGTATTTGTTCAAGAAGGAAAGCGGATGAAATTATTAAAAATGGTAAAATAAGAGTAAATGGTCAAATTTGTAATGAAGTCGGTACCATCATTGATACTGAAAAAGATGTAGTAAAATATTATAGTAAAATATTAAAAATGGAGACTAATAAAATATATATTATAATGAATAAGCCTTTGAATTGTATTACTTCAACTAAAAGGCAGGATCCAAATGTAAAAACGGTATTTGCTTTTTTGCCAAAATTTAAAGAAAGAATATTTCCAGTTGGTAGATTGGATAAAAATACAACCGGATTGCTTTTATTAACAAATGATGGTGAATTAACTAATGCTTTACTTCACCCTAAAAGGAAAATTCCTAAAACATATAGAGTTGTAGCAAAGGGTAATTTTTTTAAAAATAAAATAGAATCTTTGCGTCAGGGAGTTATATTAGAAGATGGGGTTACTTTACCGGCTAAAGTTTTTATTAATAAAAAAATTTCTGATGAGCTTTTTGAGTTTAAAATAACAATTTTTGAAGGTAGAAAAAGACAAATTAGACGTATGTTTAAAGCAGTTGATATGGAAGTTGTAAAATTGCATAGAATAGGATTTGCAGGGCTGAGTGTTAAAGGTCTTAAAAAAGGAGAATGGCGTTTTTTAACACATGGAGAATTAGTAAAATTGAAAAAAAGTGTGGGATTAGAATAGATGAAAAGAATAGCAGTAATTGGATTTGGAGCTTCTGCAATCGGTTTTTTAATGACAATAGATAAAAACAAGTATAAGATAGATGTTTATGAAAAAGAAAAAGATATTTTCAGTACAAGTTTATCTGGGATAAGAGCCGATGGTAAGTTATTTAAATCAAAAGGCATGGGAGGTGATTTAGATATTTCATTGGCTATTCAGCAAGAGGCTATAGATTTTTATTTAAAGAGGTTAGCTAAAAATGTTAAAATTCAACATGGCATTTCTTTTAAAGATGAAAAATATATGAAATATTTTTATGATCATGGGTTTGAGCCTGTATATTCTGAATTTTTCCATATAGGCACTGAATATTTAAAAAATATTTTAAGCAATATTTACGATGAACTTTTGGAAGAAAAAAATATAAAATTTCATTTTAGTGCCAATGTAGAGCAAATAGATAAAAATTATATCACAATCGATGGTGAAAAGATAGAATATGATTATATAATAGTAGCAGTTGGAAGAAGTGGGTTCCCCCTTGTGAGTAATTTTATTAATAAATATAAAGATGCTATTGTAGAAAATACGGTAGTAGATCTTGGAGTACGTTTTGAATTGCCTAATCATATTGTGCATGAGTTAAATGAAAAAATGTATGAATTTAAGATAAAATATTTGGCTAAGACAAAATATATGGTACGCACTTTTTGTAATAATCCATCTGGTTATGTAATAACCGAAAAATATGATGACTTTATCACGGTAAATGGTCACTCTTATTTAGATAAGAAAAGCTCTAATACTAATTTTGCAATTTTGGTTACCCATAAGTTTACAAAACCCTTTAATGATCCTATAAACTATGGAAAAAATATTGCAAAATTATCAAATATTTTAGCTGGGAATAACAGGGTTATATTGCAAACTTATGGTGATTTTAAAAATTTTAAAAGAACGAAACGACTTTATAGGGTTGAACCTACTTTAGATGAAGATCGTTATATTTTAGGCGATCTTAATTTGGTTTTACCCTCTAAAACTTCACGTTCTTTGATTGATTTTATTGACAATTTGAATAATGTTATTCCGGGGGTTGCTTTTCACGATAATCTTATTTATGGCATAGAAGTAAAATTTTATAGTAATAAATTGAATAATAATTATTTTGAAAATATTAAATTTATTGGGGATTGCTCTGGATGGACAAGATCAATTACTTATGCAACTGCCCATGGTATTTGGGTAGCGCGAAATTTTTAAAATGTTCCACGTGGAACATTTTGTTTTTTTTTCTATTTTTTTTTGTTAGTACTTTTGCTTATAGAGGTAATGATTTTGATAAAGTAGTTATTTCTCCTTTTAACATAGCTATTGGTGGATGTGGGGCTTCTGAATATTTTTCTCCTTTTTCTGTTGTTTATAATCCAGGGTTGTATAGTGGTGAGAAAAATTTTTCTTTTGGATATGGCAATTATTTTAATAATACTTTTTGGAGTAATAGTTTTGGATACTCTGCTAATAAAAATGAAGAATTTTTTTCTGTGATTTATAGCTTTTTCTCTATTGACAATATACCAGACACCAGAGATATTTTAATAGATAGGGATAATGATGACGAATTAACTGGCTTTGATTCTTTGGATTATAATAATATAAAAATGTTTTCCACAGGTGCACACAGTTTTATCTTTAATTATGGAAGATTGAATGATAGTAGTTTAAGTTAT
>CAYLKS010000009.1:0-43117 GCA_964384205.1 uncultured bacterium
GTTAACTACATATAATTATATAAAAATAATATGACAAAAAAATCAAGAAAAAAAAATAAAAAAACAGACAAAAAAAATTTTTTCAAGATTAATGATGATATATGCGAAAATCTCACTTATGCAGTAACATCAATATTACAAAATATAAAAAAATCTTATAAAAATCATACTAATTGATAAAATTATAACAAAAATAGAAAAAGAAGAGACATGCCCGCCTCGAATTAAAAAATTTAATACAAAATTTTTTACAGAAAGAAAACACAAATCTTTTTTATATAAAATAGTATTTATAGAAATCAAAGAATCAAGCTAAGCTATTAATAAAAAATTAAAAATTTAGCTTTTCACTCATACAACTATACTTACAAGTTTCTTAGGAATATAAATAAACTTTCTTATATCCTTCCCTGCAATATATTTTTTCACATTAGGTTCATCTAATGCTAATTTTTTTATCTCTTCCTCATTTAAATCAGGATTTATTTCAATTTTACCTCTAACTTTTCCATTAATCTGAATAACAAGAGTAATAACATCATCTTTAATCAAATTATCATCATAGGATGGCCATTTAGCTTTAAAAAAGATTGAATTTTTTTTACCAATTCTATGCCATAGCTCTTCACCAAGATGAGGAGCAAAAGGAGCAATCAATAAAATTAATGTCTCAAAATATTTTTCTAAATTAACAGCCCCATTTTTTTCTAAATAACTATAAAAAGTATTTAACAATTCCATAATAGCAGCAATTGCAGTATTAAAATGAAATATCTGTATATCTTCTGTAACTTTCTTAATAGTCTTATGTAATTTCTTAGTTAAAGTAATATCTTCTACAGGAGGGGCATCATAATTATTGCCAATAATCAATCTCCAGATACGATTTAAAAATCTATGAACACCCTGTATACCTGAATCATCCCAATCTCCACCATCTTCATAAGACCCCATAAACATCATATAACATCTGAAAGTATCTGAACCATATTTTTGAACATATTCATCTGGATTAACAACATTGCCACGAGATTTTGACATTTTTGCACCGTTTCTTGTAATTGTGCCCTGATGCACTAAATTTGTAAACGGTTCATCAAAATTTAGATATCCAAGATCATGTAAAACCTTAGTAACAAATCTCGCATAAAGTAAATGCATAACTGCATGTTCTGCCCCACCAACATATTGATCCACAGGCAGCCATTTATTAACTAAATCTTCATCAAAAGGTTTATCCTCAAGATGAGGCGAGATATATCTTAAAAAATACCATGAAGAACAAACAAATGTATCCATTGTATCAACTTCTCTTTTAGCAGGACCACCACATTTTGGACATTTCGTATTAACAAAATCTGGTGCTGTTGCCAATGGGGATGTCCCTTTTGGTGTAAAATCAACATTTTCTGGCAATTTTACAGGCAAATCTTCCACAGGAACAGGAACAGTTCCACATTTATCACAATATACAATAGGGATTGGCGCTCCCCAATACCTTTGCCTGCTAATAAGCCAATCTCTTAATTTATAATTAACAGTCCCCTTGCCTACCTCTAAAGATTCTAATTTTTCAATAACTTTTTTAATACCTGTTTTTGAATCTAAACCATTGAATTCACCAGAATTTACCATAATACCATATTCAGTAAATGCTGCATCTTCCGGGTAATCTCCTGATTTTGGCTTAATAACATATTTTATATCAAGACCAAATTTCTTAGCAAATTCATAATCTCTTTGATCATGGGCAGGAACAGCCATCACCGCACCTGTACCATAACTTAATAATACATAATCCGAAATCCACAAAGGAACTTTATCCCCTGTTAATGGATTTATTACATAGCTTCCTAATGGCACACCTGTTTTTTCTTTCTCAGTACTGGTTCTTTGAATATCGCTCTGTTTTCTTGCAAAATTTTGATATTCTTTGACTTTTTCCTTATTTTCAGAGGCTGTCAATTTATCAACTAATGGATGCTCTGGCGCAAGTACTAAATAAGTTACACCGAATAAAGTATCAGGCCTTGTGGTAAAAACCTTAATAACCTCATCAGAATCAGCAACTTTAAAATCAATTTCCGCACCATAACTTTTGCCAATCCAATTTCTCTGCATTATTTTAGTCTTTTCAGGCCAATTAATTCTATCAAGTCCTTCTAATAATTTCTCAGCATATGCTGTTGTTTTAAAAAACCATTGCTCTAAATCTTCTCTAACAACTTCACTACCACAACGCTCGCACGTTCCATCTTTTACCTGCTCATTAGCAAGAACTGTCATACAAGAAGGACACCAATTTACAGGAGCTTTCTTTTTATATGCCAAACCCGCATTATACATCTGTAAAAATACCCATTGAGTCCATTTATAGTATTCTGGCTGACTGGTATCTATTTCCTTAGACCAATCATACATTGCCCCCATTTCTTTCAATTGTTTTCTTATATAATTAATATTATCTGCTGTACTTTTAGCTGGATGTATTCCTGTTTTTACAGCATAATTTTCTGCAGGCAAACCAAAAGCATCAAATCCCATAGGTTCAAATACATTATATCCTTGAAGCTTTTTAAACCTCGCCCAACTATCTGTAGGTGCAAAATTATACCAATGCCCTATATGTAATTTATCTCCACTTGGATAGCTAAACATAACCAAACAATATAATTTATTTTCATAATTACTTAAATCAATTTCATGAAGTTTATTCTCTTCCCAATATGTTCTCCATTTCTTCTCAATTTCTAAAAAATTATATTTATCCATTATTATACTCCTTTTTTATAAAATTTGCTATAATATAATATCTTAATATATCTTTGTCAAGTTTATTGTAATAATTTAGTGGGAAAATAAAAGGCATGTTATCTCGTGTTATAAAATATGTATTAGAACAAATATGTTAAAATTACTCCTTTAAATTTTGCATCACTTACAAATAAAAAATATTGCGAAAAAAAAATATCTTATTTATATTTAAAAAAAAGGAGAAAAAAATGACAAATATGAAACAAATAATAGCAAAAGCAATTGACCACGCAGTATTACATCCAATCCACACAACAAAAGATCTTGAAAAAAATTGCTTAATTTGTAAAAAATATAATGTCGCCAGTATTTGCGTTAAACCTCACCATATAAAAGAAGCAAAAAACCTCCTAAGTGATTCAGAAGTATTAATTAGCACTGTCATAGATTTTCCACACGGTAATAATCCAACAGAAATAAAAATCAAACAAATAATAAAAACAATTGAAGATGGCGCAGAAGAAGTAGATGCTGTAATAAATATTTCAAAAGTTATTGAACATGATTGGGATTATATAAGTAAAGAAGTTGAACAAATGACCAATATAACTCATGAGCAAAATAAAATTATAAAAATAATTTTTGAAACATGCTACCTTGATAATTATATGATAGAAAAATTAACAAAAATTTGTAATAAATATAAAGCAGACTATGTAAAAACATCTACAGGATTCGGATTTATAAAACAAGAAAATGGATTATATAAATCTTATGGTGCAAATATTGATGTTGTAAAAATCATGTTAGATAATAGCGATTATTGTAAAGTTAAAGCTTCCGGTGGGATAAGAGATTTTAAAACTGCTGAATTATATATAAATATGGGAGTTAAAAGACTGGGAACCTCATCGACAGAACAGATTCTTTCCTAATTAAAATCAATTTAATTAAAATCAATACTTTCATACTTTTGGATAAATTGTTTTTCTAATTCACTCATATTCGAAGGCATCCAGCCGGTAACTTCCTTCCATACAAACTTACTTTCCATACAAAAATATATAAATAATTTAGGATATTTTTCTTTTAACCAATTATAAATCTTTCTATAAATTTTTATTCTAAGAGGAACAAATAATCTAAGCTTATCATCTTTACCTCTAATATATTGTTGATGAATAATTGGATTATACGGATTTTTTTCAAATATCTTTTCTTTCAGCAAAGCTTGATATCTAAAAATACCCAAAGAAACCCAAACTATTCTTGAAAAATCGAGTTCTTCATATAAAAGCTCTATCAATTCTTTATAATCTTTTTCCCATCCTGAATAAAAAAATATGGGATCAAAATGCACTCCCAATAAATACCCTTTTGCTTGAATTTTTTTGGCAGCATTTATTCTTCTCTCCAGTGAAGCTGTTCCCTCTTCCTGAGTTTTTATTATATAAGGAGGATTTACAGACCAACTTACAACAATATTTTTTTTAGGATTTTGTACTTTCAATAAATTTTCAACATTATCAGACTTAGTTTTAAATTCAAAAATTATATTATCCAATTTAGAAAATCTATTTACTACCTCTATAGAAAAATTGGTAATATTATCTATAGCAAGACTATCAATAAATTCTCCTGTCCCCACTCTTATAATCTTATCGCGGGGTAAATTCCTACTAATCTTTTCCATTTCATTAAAAAGATCATCAATATTAACAAAATAAATTTGAAAATGATTATTCAAATAAAAGTTCAAAAAACAATAAGAACAATTAAATGGACAATTATAACCTGAATTTAGAATATAATAACCACAACATAAATAATTTTTAGTACCAGGGCATTTATGAAAAAAACGAGATTTATTCACATCAAGCACTAATACTTTTTTTGATTGAATTATATCTAATTCATTTGATTTAATCAAATTTATATAATTTTCATTATCCAATATTTCTATATTTTTATCATCAAAATATTTTTTTATTTTATCTGTATAACTATAGCCTAATGCTTCTTCTTTTACATATAATTTATTAAAAAAATTCAACATTTATCTTTTAACTTTACTGTGATTTTTCAAATGATTAAAAATTCTTATGGTTTTTAAAATAACACCTATGACTCTAACATTTTTTCTTGGAACAATCTGAGGACGAAAATCCGGGTTATCCGGCAATAATAAAACAAAATCTCCTTCTAAATGAAAATATCTCATCATAATTTCTGTATCATTATCTTTTGAAACCTCTGCCAAAACAATTTCACCATTTATAGACTCGTCATCCTCTTTGTTTTCATCATATAAAGAAACTAAACAAATATCTCCTTTTTTTATCCCTGCCTTAAGCAAAGCATCATCAAAAGCAACTGTAAAAAAATCTAAATCAGGATGATAAATATTTAAAGAATTTTCAAATAACTGGATTACTTCGTATTTCATTGATGGCAACGGTTTAATAAATCCCTTAGGTATATTAGTAATAAAAGGCACAGACTTAATATTAATCTGTGAGACTGCATACTCAAGACCATCAATGAAATCAGAAAACTCATTTTTAATAGAATCCGGTAATCTCTCCAAAGTTACCATCAAAAGGATTTCCTTATAATCAGCATTATAAAACTCAACTACTTTTTTTAATAAATCATCACCTATAGGAGTTGGATATGTTGATTCTAATAATGAAATATAAGCCTGTTTTTTACCTAAAGCTTTTGCGACATCAATTTGCAAAAGCTTCCTATTCAACCTATTTTGCTTAAACCAATCACAAAAACGCATAAATAAATACTCCTTTATTTTAAATAATTAGTCGGTAAATAAATATATATATATGATTTTATAGAAGTCAAGTATTTTTTCCCATTTATAAATGTTTATAAAAATTTATTATTCTATTTTTTAAATCAGTATAAAATCTTTCTATACTTTTCTTATCACTAAAATTAATATTCTTATAATCAACAAGTGTTTTTCTATCAAAATCAATTATTTTTTGTAATGAACCATTACCAACAATTGTATTCAAATCTAAATAATTCTTTCCAGAACCCTTATTGAATAACACACTTTTATATTTTAATTCCAATGCTTTTTTATTAATAAATGATGGCTTCAAATCATTATTTATAAAAAAATCCCCTAAATATTTTACATCTTTAACTCTGAAAGGAATAACCACAGCTTTTAACGGCCAGCCGGGGATAACAAATAATTCAGTCAATTCTGACTTTTCAGGAGATATTGCACCTTTGATAATAGTTGAAGAAACTGTTGTATACCTTACTATACAATCATTAAAATACAAAAATCTATTCCTACAATACGCTCCATCTTTATTAATAATGTCATTATATAAAGATCTTGAATAATTTAAAATAATAGCTTGCTCATCTAATTTCCCTCGATTTTTATCAAGAAAAACTAATTCCTGTAAATTTTTATATCTAATAAAACCATACCCTTTATTTAAATCTCCATAAAAAGAATAATTAGTTCTTATCAAATACCCTTCTGGTGCAATTCTCAAATCATTCACATCATATTTAACAAAAGAATCTGGTGATACTTCAAAATATGCTGCACCACCATAAGCATCAATCACTCCAAAATTGGCTTCTACTCCTCTTTTTCCATTTGTAGAAATAAGATATTGTTCAAACTCCTTTATATTTTTGCATTTTCCTAAAACCTTCTTCATTAAGATTCCTTCCTGATCAAGCTCAATTTTTCTATTCTCTTTATCCCAGACAAGATTATAAGAAGCAGTATTCATTATAGCAAAGCCTTCTGAATTAACACCAACCCAAATAGCAGTATCCTTGGTATCATAAGAATTAGCTATTCCTATATAATAAAATTTTTCTCCTTTAAAATGAACTATAGAATTATTTTCATAATTTGAATCTCTTTGTTTCCATAAAATAGGCCTACCATCTTTAGTTATTCTACCAGAAATAATAATTGAAGTGCATGCATTTGTTATATGATAAAAGAGTAATAAAATAAATAAAATTCTCATCTTCCCCTCCATTTTTTAGTTTAATTATAAAATATTTTCTTATAAATTCAACTCTAAAAAATAATAATTATTAATTTCTTGACTTTTAAATAAAAAAAATATATTATTTATATGAAAATCACAAAGAAAAGGAGTTTCCTACTATGAAAATTTCAAAAGAGAAAGTTCAATACACTGCACAATTAGCTCATTTAGAAATTGAAGAAGAAAAAATGGAAGATTTTGTAAAACAATTTAATCAAATTATTGATTATTTCGAATTATTAAATGAGCTGGATACTTCTAATATAGAACCTACTTATAATGTACTTGATTTAAAAAATGTATATAGAGAAGATATTGTTAAAAAAGGATTTACAGAAGATGAGCTTTTAAAAAATGCTCCTAAAAAAGATGGGCATTTCTTCTGTGTTCCAACCACTGTTGAAAAAAAAGTAAAATGAAAATATGGGGAATTATTCCTGCCAGATTTAAAAGTTCAAGATTTCCGGGAAAACTTTTAGAAAAAATAGAAAACAAACCAATAATTTCTTGGGTGATAGAAAATTCATTAAAAGCTAAAAAAATTGATAATCTGGCAGTTGCAACAGATGATGAAAGAATCTACAATATAGCTAAATCGTATGGGATTGATGTTTTTATGACGCCTGAATCTTTAAATAGCGGTACAGAAAGAATAAAATATGTTATAAAAAATAAAAACAATATTGATGGCATAGTAAATATCCAGGGAGATGAACCTTTAATAGATCCAGATTTAATTGACGAATTAGCAGAATCATTAAAGCATTATAAAATATCAACTGCTGCTACATTTTCATCATCTGAAGAAGAGTATTATAACCCAAATATTGTAAAAGTTGTCTTTGATAAAAATGATAATGCACTCTATTTTAGCAGAAGTCCAATCCCTTATTATAGAAAAACAAATTTCGATGGATTCTGGAAACATATTGGTATTTATGCATATAGAAGAGATATTTTATTACAATCAAATAATAGAAGTTCTCTTGAAGATAAAGAAAAGCTGGAACAATTATCTTTTTTAGAAAATGGAATATCAATTAAAATAATAAAGACAGATTATAAAGGTATAGGCGTAGATGTTAAAGAAGATATTGAAAAAATAAAAGCATTACTAAAAAAAGGATAAAAAAGTGTGGTCTAAAAAAATTAATTCAAAAATCATTGTAGTTACAGGAGGAGTAATTTCATCCCTTGGCAAAGGTATAGTAGCTGCATCTTTAGGATACTTACTAAAAAATAGAGGTTTAAAAGTATCTATTTTAAAAATGGATCCTTATATAAATGTTGACCCTGGTACAATGTCCCCTTTTCAACATGGAGAAGTTTATGTTACTGATGATGGAGCAGAAACTGATCTTGATCTGGGGCATTATGAACGATTTTTGAATCAAAATATGAGTAAATTAAATAACGTAACTACAGGCCAAATTTACTACAATGTAATAAAAAAAGAAAGAGAAGGAAAATATTTAGGTGCAACTGTTCAGGTTGTCCCCCATATTATCAATGAAATAATTGGTTCAATCTATAATCTGTATAAATACGAAAAACCAGTTGATGTTATAATAATAGAAATTGGCGGAACTATCGGTGATATTGAATCTCTTCCTTTTGTTGAGGCGATGAGACAGCTCAGATTACAGTTAGGAAAGAAAAATTTTTTATCAATACATGTGTCATTAGTT
Source organism: uncultured bacterium (assembly GCA_964384205.1). GTDB lineage: Bacteria > JAGOEH01 > JAGOEH01 > JAGOEH01 > CAYLKS01 > CAYLKS01. The sequence goes on from CAYLKS010000009.1 coordinate 8,495, forward strand.
CCATATATTAAAGCAGCTGGAGAAATAAAAACAAAACCAACACAACATAGTGTTAATAAATTAAGAGAAATAGGCATTCAACCTGATTTTATTATATGCAGGACAGAAAAAAAAATAAGCAATAGTGTGAAAGAAAAAATAGGGCTTTTTTGCAATGTTAATACTTCACATGTAATAGAATGTAAAGATGTACCATCTATTTATGAAGTACCAATTTCAATCGAAAAAGACCATTTTTCTCAAAAAGTTGTAGATGCCCTTGAACTTAAATGTAAAGAAACTGATTTAACAGAATGGATAAATATTGTACAAAAAATATATAACTCAAAAAATGATACTGTAAATATTGCCTTATGTGGAAAATATGTACATCTTGTTGATGCATACAAAAGTATAAATGAAGCATTTATACATGCGGGTGCTGTAAATAATGTAAAGGTAAATAGTATCTATATTGATTCTGAGAAGGTTACATCTCCTGATGATTTAAAAAATTTTGGAGAATTACACGGGATATTAATACCTGGTGGATTTGGTGAAAGAGGAATAGAAGGTAAATTAAACGCAATTAAATTTGCAAGGGAAAATAAAATTCCATTTTTAGGAATATGTCTTGGAATGCAATGTGCTGTTATTGAATTTGCCCGCAACGTATGTAATCTCCAAGATGCAAATTCACCAGAATTTAATCCTAATACTCCTCACCCTGTTATTCATTTAATGGAAGAGCAAAAAGAAATAAAACAATTAGGCGGTACAATGCGCCTCGGAAAATATGATTGCATATTGCAAGAAGATACAAATGCTTTTAAAGCATATAAAAAAACATTAATATCTGAAAGACACAGACATAGATTCGAATTTAACCCAAATTATAAGACTATTTTAGAAAAAAATGGACTGAAAATAGCTGGCATTAATCCTCAAAAAGGACTTGTAGAAATTATCGAATTAAAAAATCATCCGTGGTTTGTAGGGGTACAATTCCACCCTGAACTAAAAAGTAGACCTCTTGATCCTCATCCTTTATTTAAAGATTTTATCAAAGCGGCAAAACAGTATAGAAATTCTAAAAAGTAAATGAATGACAATATTTTAAAAGTTAGAAAAAAGAAAAAAATCTTTTCATTTATAATTGCTATAATTACATTTTTATTAGTTTATATTTTATTCAATCTGGAATTCTTCCAAAATTTCGAAAGAAAAACCTATGATTATAGGCTAAAAATTAGAGGAAATAGAAAAGTATCAAAAAAAATTGTGATCGTTTTCATAGGAAATGAAACATTAAAAAAATTAGGATATCCCCTACCTCGAGAACACTATGCTGCGATTATCAATTGTTTAAAAGAATTGGGCGCTCGTTCTATTGTTTTAGATGTGCTATTTTCACAAACTGATTATAAAGAAAAAGATTTACTTTTATTAAGAGAAACAAAAAAAGCTGGAAATGTTTTTGCACCTATTTATTTTTATCTTTCAAGAAAAGAATTTTTATACAGTACAGCAGATAATACTCCCGAAGAAAATAAAATACCAGAAAATGAGTTATATTTCTTTCATAGAAAAACTAATTTTTATAGGGCAGTCAGTGCTGAACTACCTTTTAAAAATTTTCAATTAGCATGTAAAGGATTGGGACATGTAAATGTCAATCCAGATCCTGATGGAATAACAAGAAAAATTCCTTTATTAATTGAATACGATGGTTGGCTATATCCTTCTTTATCATTTATAACAGCCTGTGATTATTTCGGACTTAGCAATGACGATATTATTTTTAATAATAGCAACAAAATTACATTAAACATACCGGGGGATAAATCAATTACTATCCCGCTAAATAAAAAAGGAGAACTATATATCAATTATAGCGGGAATATAGGAAATTTTGAAAATTATTCTTTTTTACAGGTCTTACAAGCTTATAAATATTATCTAAGTACGGGTAATCCAGCATATTTATCCGGTTTAGATCTCCGAACTTTTAAAGATAAAATAGTTTTAATAGGACTTACAGCGTTGGGAACCCATGATGTACACTCTACACCTTTTGATAATAAATATGCACTTGTAGGAGTCCATGCAAATGTAATAGATTCAATACTCTCAAACCAACTCTTATTTGATGCTCCAGAATGGGTAAACTTCTTAATTTCTTTTTTATTAACATTATTAATAGCATATATAATTCCTCGATATAATTTTAAAAAATCTCTTTTAATCATATTTTCCACTTATATTATAATTATGATTTTAATTGTCATAAGTTTTATGTTATTTGGAATAGTATTTAAAATGTTCACTCCTACTATTACATTATTCTTGAGCATACTTTTTATTTCTATGTCTTTAATAAGAATAGAAGAATTAGAAAAACTCAAATCTGAAAGAGAAAAGCTAAATATAACAAAAAAACTATGGGGAAAAGAAAAGGAACTTCATAGTATATATGACAAATTAATTGAAAAAGAAAAATCTATAGAGAAGTTAAGACAAGAATTACAAGTTACAATAGATGAATCATCGAATCTTAAAAATGAATATTTAGAAAAAATAAAACAATTAGAAGAAGAAAAAGAACGATTAATCAACAAACAGGCAGAAATTAGCTATAATAAACAATATTTAGAAAATGAACTCCAAATTCTGGAATCAAATCCGTCATCAAATACAAAACAACCACCTATTACAAGGGAAAATTTAAAAGGAAATTATGATTTTATAATCGGTAATAGTCCTAAACTCATGGAAGTTTTATATACTGTAGATAAAGCAGCCAGCACAATGACAAATATTATGATTACAGGACCTACAGGTTCAGGTAAAGAATTATTAGCTAAAGCAATACACCTCAATTCTCCAAGAGCAAAAGGTCCATTTGTCGCAGTTAATTGTGCTGCTATTCCAAAAGATTTGATTGAAGGAGAATTATTTGGTTTCGAAAAAGGAGCATTTACAGGAGCTATAACCAGACATATTGGTAAATTCGAACAAGCCAATAAAGGAACAATCTTTTTGGATGAAATTGGAGATATGAGTCTTGACACACAGGCAAAAGTATTACGAGCAATACAAGAAAAGGTAATTACAAGAATAGGTGGGAAAAATGACATTAAAATAGATGTAAGAATTATAACTGCTACTCATAAAGATTTAAAACAAGAAATAGAAAATAAAACATTTAGAGCAGATTTATTTTTTAGACTAAATGTTATACCAATATATTTACCGCCTCTTAATGAAAGGAAAGAAGATATTCCTCTTCTAATTGAACATTTCATAGAAAAATATAAAAAAGAAATGGGATTAACTAAAAAAATCAAAATATCTCCTCAAGCTATGATGGCTTTTGTTAATTACAGTTGGCCAGGTAATATTAGAGAATTAGAAAATACAGTTCAAAGAATTTTAACATTAAAAGATGATCAAGAAGAATTTATTATTGATATTAATGATTTGCCAGAAGAAATATTAGGAAAATCTCCAAACTTTGAATTAGAAGGCACAGATTCTTTATTCGCAATGCAATCATTAAAAGAAGCTGTTGAAGAATTTGAAAGACAATTTTTAGTTTATAAATTAAATCAATTTAACTGGAATAAATCAAAAACAGCAGAATATATTAATCTCGGTAGACGTAATTTACATAAAAAAATAAAAAAATATAATATCTCCGAAGAAAAAGATAAAATCCCAGAAATAGAATTTTAACTTTCCTCTAATACCCCATTATAAAAAATTTTAAGAATACTTTCTTTAATCTTATATAAATCATCAATTTCAAGTTTAAACTTAGAAACCCCCGTTAAAATATTTCTTATTGAATTTTCTACTGTACCAAATAAAAAATCAATCGCAACCTCGGGCTCTATATCTTTTCTAAAAACTCCCTCATTCTGTCCTTCTGTAAAAAGCCTATATAATGGCTGCAAAAATTCCTGTAATAGCTCTCCTCTTATATATTTCTTACCTTCAGGATTATATCTAAGATTTATTACAATAACTCGAAACAAATCAGGATGATTATAAAAAAGATGAAATATAAAAGATAAAATAGCACTAATTCGTTCCTGAACAGAAGTATTATGTTCAATAACCTGATTTATATTTTTAATTAAATCTTTCCAATTTTCTTCAAAAATAGCCTGCAAGATATGTTCTTTATCTTTAAAATAGTAATAAAGCAACCCATGTGCAATTCCTGCTTCTTTAGAAATATCAGATATTCTCGTGGCTAAAAAACCTTTCTCAGAAAAAATTTTTATTGCTGTATTCAAAATCTTTTTTCTTGTAATATTTCCTGCTTTTTTCATAATTCCTCCATTATACTTTCTTTAAAAAAAATTCAAAATGATTCCCTATTCCAATATTTTGATTTTGCATCTGTAGCTTAATTTCCATTTTCAATAAACCATTCAAAATAAAATCTTCACTAAAATTATCAATATAATTCTTCAAGGGTATCAATGGTTTAGAATAAAACCTTATAACTTCAAAATTAGTTTTTTTAAATAATTTCATTAATTCATCATAAGTAAATGTTTTTATTCTGAAATTGAAATTTTTATTTTTTGAAAGCCAGAAAGTCACACCAGTTGAAAGAAAATCTTTTAATTCCGATTCATCACCTTTTTTTAAATAAAATTCAATAGCACTAAAAAAGTTATCCGCTGTACCAATAAAAATCCCACCATCTACAAGAAGTCTTCTAATTATTTTCAACAAATTAAATGGATTAGCAGTAAAAGATAAAATATCGCCATAAGCTATAATCAAATTAAAAAATTCCTTTTCAAAAATACTATCTATTTTTTCAGCCTCGATAGCAAAAGTTTTTCCAGAAAGATCTATATTTAAATTTTCAGCTTTTTCTCTTACTTCATTAATCATTTGCTGAGAAATATCTGCAAAATATACATCAAAACCTGACTTAATTAATTTAAATCCCCAATATCCAGAACCACATCCCAGATCTAAAATTTTAGCTTTCTTATCAAGATTATTTAATATTGATTTTAAATAATGCCAGGTTATCTTCCTATTGTAAATCCAATATACGCTACTTTCATAAATCTCATCATAAATTGGTGCTATTTTATCATGATACAATATATTCTTACTTCTCTTCATTTACAAGACCTTCATTTTTAGACACAACATAAGTACACATAATATCACCTGTTACATTATTTGTAGTTTCAAACATATCAAGAATTGGATTAATTCCCATTGCAAAAGAGATAATAAGGGCCTGTTGAGATTCATTAATTCCTAATGACCCTAGCACAATAAATAAAAGAATTAAGCTTCCTCCAGGAACTCCTCCTGCTCCAATAGCAGCAAGCACAGTGGTAATAATCAAAATTATAATCGAACCTAACGTCAAATGTATAGAAAATAAATTTGCCGCTAATATAACAAACATTGGTAAATGAACACATACTCCATCCATATTAATCGTAGCTCCAAGAGGTAATGAAAATTCTGCAACCTCTTTTCTTACTCTAAGATTTTCAATAGCTGTTCTTAAAGAAACAGGTAATGTTGCTGCACTACTTCTTGTAACAAATGCTGTCAAAAGAACATTCTTTATTTTTTTCAAAAATGTAAATGGTGATGTTTTAGTAAATAAAAAAACTATTCCAGAATAAACAACAAAAATCATAAGCAATATAGAAAAAATAACCCCAATTGCTATTTTAAAATAGGGTCTAATCAAACCAATTCCAAAATTATAAAAATTAACTATACTCAAACAAAAAACACCAAAAGGCGCATAAAGTAATATAAAATCCACAATTTTATATAAAATTAAATTTATTTGATTAATTAACTGACTAATAATATCATTATTAATTCTTTCACTATCTAATAATAACCTATAAGAAATACCAGATATAATAGCAAAAAATATTATTCCCAAAAAATTTCCATTACTCAAAGCCGAAAAAGGATTCTCAAAAATATTTAAAATTATTTCGGAAAAAGAAATCTTCGTAGCATTGACTTTTACACCTGAGAGCAAATTTATTTTATTTATATCAACTAAACTATAACTTCCTGGATTTACAATAAAAGCAACAATAGTACCAATTATGGCTGCAAAAAATGATGTCCCCAAATACCACAATATAATCTTTATTCCGATTCTGCCAAATTTTTTCAATTCTAAATTACTCGCCCCCTGAAATAACGAAAAAAACACAATAGGAATAACAATCATTTTAAGCATTTTAACAAAAACTATTCCAAATGGATTGATTACCCTATTAACAATAAAAGAAAAATCTATTTGATATTTACTGTTTAATATCTGTAAAAATATTCCTAAAAGAGAACCCACAATAAAAGAAATAAATATAAAATAAAAAGAATAAATATTTTTTGAAGATTTGTGCTCCATCTCCACTCCATTTTTTATAGTTGACATTCTAATGTATAATATTTTTTTTACATTTTGTCAATATTAAAATACCTCTAAAATAATATTAAACAAAATAAAAATAAAACAATTATTAAACTAATTAAATGTCAAAAAAATAAAAATAAATAAACCAAATTATATATTAAATCACAGGCCAAAAATTATTATCATACCATATTTCTTCTGTCAAAATATCATCTAATTCTTTAAAAAATTTAAAATGTTCCAGCTCCCAATCAGAAAGCCAAAGTAATAATTTTTTTGCTTCTTCATTTTCCACTTTTTGAGCTTCTGTTCTATAAAAATCACTGCCTTCTTTTTCAATTGACATAGCAGCAGATATTGCTGCTGCCTCAAAACTTGAAGCCTGTAGTTCTTTTGCCAGCTCTTTCTTCCAAACCTTTTTTCTATAATCTTCTATATTTTCATCTGCTGGATCATCAAAAAGAAATATTCCCTTCATTTTCAGTTCAAGCAATTTTCTATTCAAAATATTAAAATGATGCTCTTCCTCTTTTGCAATTGATTGAAAAAAATTTTTTAAATTCTGAGTAGAAGCATTCTCTGCCAATTTCTGATAAAATAATAAAGACCGATTTTCTTTTATCATAGCTTTCTTCAAAATTTCTACTAAAATTTCCTTGCTATCATGCATAATTTTCCCTTTTTTTAAAATAAACCTACAATATTGCCATTTTCATCAATATCAATTGCTTCGGCAGCTGGATGTTTTGGTAACCCAGGCATACGCATTATATCACCTGTTATAGGGATTATAAATCCCGCACCCGATGCAATTTGTATTTCCCTTACTGTAATTACAAAATCTTTTGGTCTTCCAACAAGTTTTGGATTATCTGATAAAGATTTTTGTGTTTTTGCCATACAAATAGGTAATTTATCAAATCCTAATTTATAGATATTCTTTAAATCTTTTTTAGCATGAGGCAAATAATCAATAGCTCTTGCTCCATATATTTTTTTTGCAATAGTTTCAATTTTCAGTTCAACAGACCAATTCCAGTCATATAATGGCTCAAATACAGAATTACACTTTTCAACAGCATCAATAACATGCTCAGCAAGTTCTAAACCACCTTCTCCACCTTTTTCCCAAACCTCAGATAAAGCAAATTTTACATTTAAATCTTTACACTTTTGCCTTACAATCTCTATTTCTTCCTCTGTATCTGTAGGAAATTTATTTAATGCTACAACAGGGCAAACATTGAAAAGCATCATATTTTCAATATGTTTTTCTAAATTTTCCAATCCCTTTTCAACAAATTCAGGTGCTGGTTTTGAAATCTCTTTTAATCCAAGACCTCCATGCATTTTTAAAGCCCTAATTGTAGCCACTAACACTACAGCATGTGGAGATAAATTAGCATATTTACATTTTATATCAAAAAACTTTTCAGCACCAAGATCAAAACCGAAACCTGCTTCAGTTACAACATAATCAGACAGGGAAAGCCCCATCCTTGTTGCAATAACAGAATTGGTTCCTTGAGCAATATTAGCAAATGGGCCGCCATGAATGATTGCTGGATTTCCTTCTAAAGTTTGAACTAAATTAGGTTTTATAGCATCTTTCAATAAAGCAGCCATTGCACCGTTTGCTTTCAAATCTTTAGCAAATACCGGTTTTTTGTCCAGTGAATAACCAACAAAAATATTGCCAAGTCGTTTTTTTAAATCATTAATATCATCTGCTAAACATAAAATAGCCATAATCTCAGATGCAGCAGTTATATCAAAACCTGTCTCTCGCGGCACCCCATGTTCCTTCCCGCCAAGACCAACAACCACATTTCTCAATGATCTATCATTCATATCAATAACTCTTTTCCAATGAATAGTACGCGGATCTATTCTTAACTCATCATTTTTTTGATGAATATGATTATCAATTAGTGCAGCTAACAAATTATGAGCTTTTTCAACTGCATCAAAATCACCGTTAAAATGCAAATTTATATCTTCCATTGGAACAACCTGAGAATATCCACCACCAGCAGCACCTCCTTTTACACCAAATACTGGACCTAAAGAAGGTTCCCTTAAAACAACCGTTGTCTTCTTGCCCAATCTATTCAACGCCTGTGTTAATCCAATCGATGTTGTTGTTTTCCCTTCTCCCGCAGGAGTCGGAGTAATAGCAGATACTAAAATTAATTTTGATTTTTTAACTTTTTCAAAATCAATAAAATCAAGAGGGATTTTTGCTTTATATCTCCCATACAATTCAATATCTTCTTCTGATAACCCTAAAAATGATGCTATTTCTCTAATATGTTTCATTTTAATACTATGCGCAATTTCTATATCTGTTTTCATACTTCCTCCTTTAAAAAGTTACTTACTAAAAATATAATAAGATTTATTTTATTGTCAATAAAATAAAGTTATTTAATTTAAAAACCTTTATTAAGCACCTTTATATATAAAAATATTTATACAATTATATATAAAATATATAGCATAAACAAAAAAATATAAATATTTTTTTTTGATTTTTTTTATTTATATCAAAAAAACTAACTTCTCTCAAATAAAGTAGTTAATACACACAAAAAAAAATATTTTTTACTTGTAACAAAAATAAAAAACATTATGTTAATATTAGCTATATGTTGATATTAGTCAAATAAAAAAATAATAAAAAGGAGGATGATAATGAAATCATTAAAATCTTATTTTAAAATCTTATTCTTATTACTCATCCCAATATCCATATTTGCGGACCTATCATGGATATTGGAGCCGCAATCTGTAACATTAGATCAAGGGCAATTTACTATCCAAAATCTACAAATTAATACTACTATGGGAGAGACCATAACAGGATGGGACTCTCAAGGAGAAGTTAATATTGGTATTATGTTCTATGATTTCGCAGATAATAACAAAATAGCAAAATTAAAAATTATTGCTCCTCCTATAGGCGGATGGTTTGGAACAGAAGAAATAAAAATATATGCTGTAGACAACAATAATGATACAATTAGTAAAATAATTTATGTTACTATAAATTATGTAAATAGAGCCCCTCATATTACTAAAATGTTACCATGTAATGAAACTATATCCGACACTACTGTTGTGTTCACATGGTCAGCTTATGATGATGATGAATTTGACAAAATTTTATTTACATTATGGCTTGATGGAACTAAAATTTATCAAGGCTATGATACAACATTTACTATTACTCATCTTCAATATGGTCATACCTATACATGGATACTTGGAGCTGATGACGGCCAGGACATAACTTATGATACCTGCCAATTTTCAATTGTAGAAAATACCCCTCCATCTTCTCCAGAAATAACAGGAGTTTCAAAAGCGATTGTAGGCAATGAATATACTATAAATATTAAATCTGCAGATAACGAAGGGCATTTTATCTTTTATAAAATTGATTGGGGGGATAATACTATCCAGGATTTTACCGGTCCTTATGAATCTGGTAAAGATGTAAATTTTACACATATATGGAATACAAAAGGTGATTATACTATCAAAGTTGTTGCTAAAGATAATTATGAGGCTGTATCAGATACTTCAGAATATAATATATCTATTGTAGATACCGGGATCTATATTCTTAACCCTCAAGGTGGAGACAAGATTGAATCAAATTCTTCTATAGAAATCAAAGTGCTACTTGCAGGTTTAATTGGTTCTGAAAATGATTGCGAATTATACTATTCAATTGATAACCAACAAACATGGTCCAGAATTCCTAAAAATAAACTCAACCTATTAAAAAGTAAAGGTTATTTATCTGGTGAAATGGATACATTAATATTTAACTGGACTGTACCCGATAATGTAAACTCAAGTACCTCATTTGTTAAGGCTATATGGATTCCGAATCCAATTTACAATAGTATATCTGGAATGTTTACTATATTACCTCATAGAAAATTAACATTAACATATCCTTTAGCCGGCAGCCTAATTGAATCAGGTAAGCAAGATACTATAAAATGGAACTCGCAAGGACTAATTGATAAAGTAACAATAGCTTTATCATATAATAATGGATTAAGCTACCAAATTATTGCTGATAATATTGATAATAATGGAAACTTTATTTATACATGGCCTGATACAAATGCTAATTACTGTTATATTAAAATATATCAAAGTGATGATGAATCAATATATGATATAAAAGGAGAATTCCATTTATATTATAATTGGATAAATATTAAACTACCTGATAAAGATGCTATATTAGAAATGACTAAAGATTATAATATCTACTGGGATTATAATGGAATTATTGAAAAGGCACAAATTCTTTTTATATCACCTTATGATACATTAGTTATAGCAAATTCTGTATTTTTAGAAAATAAAACATTTAAATGGAGAAATATACCTGACGATTTACAGTATAATGATAGCTCAAGAATTATTATAAAATCACTTGACTATGAAACATCCGACACTTCCGAATACTTTAAATTAATTCCTTTAAAAAAAGTTATGCTTATTTCACCAAATGGGGGTGAGTTCATATTAGTAGATTCAAATTATACAATAAAATATGAGGCAACCTATGGCATTGAAAATATAAAATTAGAATATTGGTATAATAATAAATGGAATTTGATAGTCGATAATTATAGTTCAGAAAATTATACATATACATGGAAAGTCCCTGATATTCAAACAAAATATTGCAAAATTAAAATTACAGGAGATGAAATAGCCATAGATACATCAGATGAAAAATTCTCTATTAGTAAACCATTATCTATTAAGCTACTTCATCCTGACAATGATACATTAATTGCAGGAACAACCGATTCCATAATGTGGGAGACAACAGGGCTAATTGAATATATATTAATCGAATATCTTGGATTAAATGATACTTCCGAAGTTTTATTAAATTCTGGTAAACAATATTTCCCGGTAAATTGGTATAATGGTAATTTAAAAATAAGAATAAAAAGTATAGGATTACCCAGTATTTTTAATGTTTCTGATTCTTCTATAAATGTTGTAAAATTACCAAAACCTGAAATTATAACACCAGAAGAAGACTCCACAGAAATTTATGCAGGTGAATATATTAATTTTCAATGTAAAACAATAAATAATGAAGATGCTAAATATTACTGGGATTTCGGAAATGGTATAACAAAAACCGGTACTTCACCTGAACCAATTCAATATAAAACAAATGGCATTTATAATGTAAAAGTTTGGTATACTGTAAATAATTATACTTCAGAAACAACCCAAACTACTATAAAAGTAAAAGAGCTTCCTTCAGCTAAAATATTACAACCAGAAAACAAAACTAATTCAATATTAATCTTAAATCCTTTATATTTCAAAGGCCAGGCATTTGAAAAAGAAGAAGCAATTTATCATTGGGATTTTGGCGATGGTACCTATTCTAATGAATTAGAACCAGGAAATAAAATTTTTACAAAAATTGGAAATTTTAAAGTTAAATTTTGGTTTGTTTTCAATAATATTGCCTCAGATACTGATTATGTTTACGTAAATGTAAATAACCTTCCACCAGCAACAATATTATCTCCAATGAATGATACATCTATTGTAAAAGGGGATTCAATACATCTAATCGGTACAGAATATGATAAATCTCAAAATCCAACTTATTATTGGAAAATTAATAATAAAATAATATCTCAGCAAAGTGATGCTGGTTTCTATACATTTAATGATACAGGCGCATATACAATAACTTATTATTATACAATAGATTCAGTTCAAGCTCAAGAAGATACCAGAATTGTTAATGTTCTTTTACCTCTCGATTTAAAAATTACAGTTAAAGATACTATAACTGATAATCCTTGTGAAGAATCAAAAACAATAACAGGAATTGTAAAATATAACTGTTCTGGAACCCTAAAATCTAAATCTATTATGATTGACGGCGAACAAACAAATAATATTAATTTTATTGATGACACCACATTTCAATGTACCTTATCAGTTGGTCAACATATTATTACTTGCTCAGGAGTTGATTCTTATGGATTTTCAGATTGTGATACAATATATTTTCAGATAATAAAACCGCAAGATTCTGTAAATATTACTTTCCACCTAAACGGAAATGACATACCTAATGATAGTATATCATTAAATAAAGAACAAAATTTATCTATCTTAATAGAAACCAAATACCCGGAAACTTTTGAAATACTTATGGGTACAGATAAAAATAATCTTCAAAGTATTGCAAAAACAAACGAACAAATATACAATATCCCCATAAGTTTTATGGAAGCAAATACTTATTATATCAAGGCTATGAATATTCATTCATGCCAGGAAGTTGAAAGTAATATTCTAACATTTAAATTAACATCTACAACAGATATACAGGAAAACATAAAAAATCTAAAAGAAACCACATTAATGCAAAATTTTCCAAATCCTTTCAATTCCACAACAAAAATATCATTTTATTTAAATAAAGCTCAAAAAGTGCAACTTTCATTATATAATGTCTATGGGCAATTAATAAAAACATTCATAGATAAAGAATTACATAGAGGCACTCATCACATTAATTTTAATGCTAATAATTTACCATCTGGTGTATATTTTATAAGGCTTTATACAAAGGACAAAATTCTACAGAAAAAAATAACTTTAATTAAATAGGAATAAGGGAGGTCTTCTGGCCTTCCTTATTCCTTACATATTCCATTTTTATATTGACTCATTTTTACTTTTTTAGTATATTTTATATATGAAAATAGAAATAGAAAAGGTACTGTCAGATTTTTCATTTATTTTAGTAGAACCCGGGCATCCTGGAAATATTGGTTCTATTGCAAGAGTTTTGAAAAATACAGGATTTGTTAATCTTTCAATGGTTAATCCTGTTGACTTCTATACTAATTCAGAAACAAAAGCATTAGCCTTTCAATCCTTTGACATCTTAGATAATGCCAAAATTTTCTCTAATTTCAATGATGCTATTGCTCCTTATGATATAATAATAGCTACTTCTAACAAAATAAGAGAAGATAAAAAAACTATATTCCCTGAAGATATTATACAAATTAAAAATAAAACAAAGGCAAAATCAATTGGAATACTTTTTGGTTCAGAAAGAAATGGATTGGCTTTAGAACACTTAAATATTGCATCTTATTATTGCTATATTCCAGCATATACCAGCTATCCTTCTTATAATCTGGCTCAAGCAGTCATGATTATTGCTTATACTATTTTTAGAAATATATCAAAGGTAGATATAAGGAACCATTATACATTAATAAAACAGCAAGAAAAAAATAAATTGATAGAATTTATAGAAAACAATTTTAATATCAAACCTTCTATGAAAAATGGAATTTTAAGACTCCTTTCTCATAGTTTTTGGGATGACAAAGATTTGCGTTTTTTTTATAGATTTTTACAATCCATAAAAGGTACATTCAAATGAAAAAAATATTTATTGTGACAGGGGAAGCATCAGGAGATCTACAAGCTTCATTACTTGTTGAAAATATAAAAAATATTGATAAGGAAATAGAAATTCATGCTATAGGTGGAGATAAATTAAAAAACCAAAATGTAAAATTATTATATCATATAAATGACATAGCTATACTTGGTTTCATTGAAGTTATAAAGCATATAAACAAAATAAGAAAAATACTTAAAAAAACTATTAATTTCATTACAAAAAATGATATTAAACATGTAATTTTAATAGACTATCCTGGTTTCAATTTGAAACTTGCAAAGGAATTAAAAAAAAGAAATATAAATGTAATTTATTATATTAGCCCTCAAATCTGGGCATGGGGACAAAATAGAATACACAAAATAAAAAAATATGTAGATAAAATGATTGTTATACTCCCTTTTGAAAAACAATTCTATAAAAAATACAATTTCGAGGTTGAATATGTTGGCTATCCGCTGCTTGATATGTATTATAAAAAATATAATTTAGAGAAATTTAGACAAAAATATAGTTTATCCAATGATTCGTTTTATATAAATATACAGCCGGGCAGTAGAAAAAATGAAATTATAAAATTATTACCTGTTTTATCAGATTTTATGGAAGAATTTAAAATAGATAAAAAAATACATTATTTAATTCCAAGGGCAAGTACTATTTCCAAAAATCTTTTATTAGATTACGGTTTAAAAAATAAAAAAAATTATACTATAATTGATCCAGAAGATTATTACAAAAGCTTAAAATTTACAAATTTTGTTATCACTGCTTCTGGTACCAGTACATTAGAAAGTGCTATATTTGATAATCCAATGATAATTGTATATAATGTTAATTATTTAACATATTTTATAGCAAAAAAACTTATCAAAATAAATAATATCGGACTTGTAAATATTGTTTTAGAAGAAAATGTTTTTCCAGAATTAATACAAAATGATCTAACTGTGGAAAATCTTATCAAGGAAGCAAATAAAATAATTAACAATTATGAATTCTATATCGAAAAATGCAGACTATTAAAAGAAAAATTAGGTAAACATGAGGCCGCAAAAAGAGCAGCTGAATCCATATATAATTTCTTAAAAAATAATGAGAAATAAAATTGTATTGTATGCTATAAAATTTTTTTTATATTTTTATAATTTAACAATAAATTTTAAGTTAATAGGAAATATTGAACAATATAAAAAACCTTATAAAAACATTTTTACATTCTGGCACGGAACTATGTTTCCTTTGATTTTTTTATTTAGAAATAAAAAAATAGATATTCTTGTTAGTATGAGCAAAGATGGAGAAATTATTGCTAATATAATTCATACATTTGGTTATACAACTACAAGAGGCTCCACTTCAAAAGGTGGAGACAAAGCATTATTAGAATTACTTAAAAAAGCTAAAAATAATATAAATGCCTTTGCTTTTACACCAGACGGTCCCAGAGGGCCGATATACTCAATTCACCCAGGCGTCATATATTTTGCTATGAAAAGCAAACTCCCAATAGTTCATCTATCTGTATCCTGTACAAGATACATATCATTAAAATCATGGGATAGATTCATGATACCTCTTCCCTTTTCCACAGTAATTGTAAAGGTATCTCACTTTTACTATGTTAATCCTAAAAAATCTATTAAGGAAAATATCAAAAACTATGAAAAATTTCTTTCAAATTCTTATATTTATAATATATAATATTTTATTATCTGCAATCTTTTTAATCTTATTTATTCCCTTGAGTATATTTCTAATTGTAAAAAAACACAATTTATCAAAAAGATTAGGATTAACCAAACTAAATCTTAATAAAGATAAAAAAACAATATGGTTTCATTGTGCTTCTATGGGAGAACTCAATGTTTTCTATTCAATATTTCATAATATTAAAAAAAATTATGATTATAATATAGTTGTAACTACAACTTCTATAACTGGATACAATAAAGCAAAGACATTATACAAAGAAGCAGATGCAATTACTTTATTACCCTTTGATATTCCATTCTTAATAATTCCATTTATTTTAAGGATAAAACCAGACATATTAATTTTAATTGAAACAGAATTATGGCCAAACTTGATATTTTTTAGTAAATTGTTCAAATCTAAAATAACACTTATCAATGCACGACTATCAAGAAAAAATTTCAGAAAATATTATAAAATAAAATTTTTCTGGGATTTTATAATTTCAAAAATTGATTTAATAATAGCAAAATCTTTAACTGATGAAAAAAAATTTAATAAAATAATAAATCAAAAAATTAATTCTTTTGTTATTGAAAATATTAAAAATGCCAGTCTATATTATAAAATAAAACACACTAAATCTAAATTAAATTTTAAACCAAATAAGTCCGACTTTGTTATTTGTTTTGGCAGCATAAGGGAAAAAGAAGAAAATGATATTATAGATATTATTAAGGAGTTAGTCAAAGAAAATATAACTGTAATTTTTGCTCCAAGGCATCTTTCAAGGTTAAAACATATTGAAAAAAAATTAATTAACAAGAACCTGACTTTTGATTTATTTAGTAGTAATAACTATAACAACAAATTGATATTGATAGATACAATGGGTATTCTCCTCGAATTATACAAAATATCAAATATAGCATTTGTAGGAGGAACTCTTTACAACTATGGTGGACATAATATATTAGAACCTGTTTTAAATAATACCCCTGTCTTATATGGGCCTTATACCTCTAATTGTACAAATGAAAAAAAATTAATAGAACATTTTAATTGTGGTATCAAAATAACAAATAAAAGCCAATTACTCGAAAAATTATTATTTTTCTATTCCAATAAAGAAGAGTTACAACAATATCGATTAAATATAAATAAATTATTGTTATTGCTTGAAAAAACTAATAAAGAAATTACAGAAAACATAAAAAATCTATTACCTTAAATATTGATTTTTAATATAAAAATATCTATATTTAAATAAAAAACGAGGTAATGCTATGAAAAAAATTTTTATATTTCTTTTTACTATAATATTAATTTTTCTCAGTTTTTTCTTTTTAATACAAAAAGAAAAAAAACAAATTAATAATGAAAAGATAGTTTTCAAATTTGGCAAAAATTATTTAACCAAAAATGAATTTCTATTCAGGACAGAATTTAATGTAAGGCCTGAATATTGCAGTGGTAATACCACCTATGATAAATATGTGTGCCTGAATTCTTTTATTGCAGAGCAATTATTTTCAAAAGCATATCAACAAAAAACTAATAAAATAGACGATAATTTTAAATATTATCTAAAAGGATATAAAGATCAGGCAATAAGAGAAGAATTATTTTATAATGAAATATGGGATAAAATAAAAATAGACAGTGCAAAAATTAAAGAAGCGGTAAACTATGCTATTCACCCATTAGAGGTTGATTTTATTTATGTAAGAGACTCGATAACAGCTTCCATACTGAAAAATAAAATAAAAGATACTTCTTCCTTTAACAAAATTCAAAAAGAAATTTATAATAACAATCCACCAAAACCGAAAGAAGTAAATTTCGGGATATACGAAGAATCTATTGATAGTGCTCTATTCAATAAAAATACAAAACTAGGAAGCATAATTGGTCCTATAAAAACAAGTACTGGATATTATTTAATGAAAATAAATCATATATATACAAATGTATTATTCTCAAAATATCAATATATAGATTTATTCAATGAAATGAAACGCCTTTTAAAATATAAAGAATCAGAAAAACAATGGAATAATTATATTGCTAAAATTATGAAAGGGAAAATAATTAAATTTAATGAAAAAGTTTTTTATAGATTAGCATTATATTTTAAAGAAAAATTTGATAATAAAATAAAACAACAAAAATATAATGATTTAATCACATTGTCGATAAATAATCCAGGTGATAATATTGAAATAGCTAACATCATAAATGACACTTTTTTTACAATTGACAATGAAAAGTGGACTGTAAATGATTTTTTTGATTATATCAAATCCAATCCATTAAATTTTAAACGGCATAATTTAGATGAAAAAACATTTTATATTCTATTCCAAAGAAAAATTGCAAAATTAATAAAAAATTATTTTTTAACAAAAGAGGGAATAAAAAAAGGTTATGATAAAAAAGATAATATTAAAAGAAAAATAAAATCATGGAAAGATTATTATTTTGCCCAGCAATATATTAAAAATATACTAAGAGAAAAAAATATAGCTACTGATAGTTTAAAAAATTATTATGAACTTTTTGAGGTAACAAATGCAGAATTTGAAAAATTAAAAAAACAATATAAAGATAGTATATTTATTAATAAAAAATTGCTGGACAAAATAAAATTAACTTCAATTCAAATGACTCTACATAAAAAAAATCAGATTTATCCTCTTTTAACACCTCCCTTCCCAATAACTACTAATTCCAATAAAATAAATTACAAAATCTTAACAAAGGAAAAATAAAATGAATATAAAAAAACTAAAAGATTTACCAACATTTATAGCAGGTGATAATTCAATATTAAAAGAAATTTTAAATCCTTTAAAAGAAGAAAATCTTGCAGTGAATTATAGTTTAGCTTATGCTGTTGTTCCACCCAATGAAACAACAAAAAAACATCAACTGACAACAAGCGAAGTTTATTTTATCATAAGTGGAATAGGGGAAATGTATATTAATAATAATTCTCAAAAAGTTGAAAAAGGAGATACAATATATATTCCTCCTAATGCAATTCAAAATATAAAAAATATTGGAGAAGATGACCTCATATTTCTATGTATAGTCGATCCTGCCTGGAAAAAAGAAAATGAAATTGTATTAGAATAATATTGACTTTTTAATATACTATAATTAGATTTATCAAAAAAGGAGTTTTACTGTTGATAAATATTAGAGATTTATCCGAAGAAAAAGTATTAATCTTTGATGGTGCAATGGGCACTAATATTCAGGCACAAAATCTTTCACCTGATGATTATGGAGGAAAAGACGGATGTAATGAATATCTTGTAATCTCGAAACCAGAAGCTATTGAAAAAGTCCATGCTTCTTTTTTTGAAGTTGGCTGCGATATTGTTGAAACCGATACTTTTGGAGCTAATGAAATAGTTTTATCAGAATACGGATTATCACATAAAACGTATGAATTAAATTTAAAAGCAGCTCAACTTGCCAAAAAAATAGCTTATGATTTTTCAACAAATGACAAACCAAGATTTGTGTCAGGATCTATAGGCCCTGGATCTAAACTTCCATCATTAGGTCATATAACATTTGATGAAATTGTAAAAGCATACTATCCTCAGGCATTGGGATTAATTGACGGCGGCGTTGATATATTTCAGGTCGAAACTTCTCAGGATATGCTTTCTGCAAAAGCAATTATATATGCTATTAAAAAAGCCTTAAAAGAAAAAAAGAAAGACATCCCAATAATTCTACAAGTTACTATAGAAAATACAGGACGAATGCTTATAGGTTCTGATATGCACACTGTTATTGGAACATTTTTACGATATCCTCTTTTCGGTTTAGGAATAAACTGTGCGACCGGACCTAAACCAATGGAAGAACAGGTAAGAATTTTATCTGAATACTCTCCTTTTAAAATATCAGTTTTACCAAATGCTGGAATGCCAGAATTAGTTGATGGCCAATATGTATATAATCTAAAACCAGAAGAACTTGCTGAGCCATTATACCACTTCGCTACAGATCTCGGCGCAAATTTTATAGGAGGATGTTGTGGAACTAAGCCTGAACATATTAAAAAAGTAGTAGAATTAGCTGAAAATTTATCGCCTAAAAAAAGAACTCCTAAAATCCGCCCTGGTGCCACTTCTAATTATTTTTTTCAAGAATTTAAAGTAGAACCAAAACCATTAATAATAGGTGAGAGAACTAATGCAAATGGAAGTAAAAAATTTAAAGAATTACTCCTAAACAATGACTTCGATAATATGGTGGAAATAGCTATATCTCAACAAGACGAAGGTGCTCATATCCTTGATGTAAGCATAGCTTATGCAGGTAGGAATGAAAAAGAAGATATGGTTGCTTTCATCAAAAAAGCAAATCCGATGCTTCAAATTCCTATTATGATTGACTCAACTGATCCGGAAACTATTGAATGTACTTTAAAACTAATCGGTGGTAGAGCTATTATTAATTCAATAAATTTAGAAAATGGCCCTGAAAAAGCCATCAAAATTATACAGATTGCCAAATCATTTGGTGCGGCTTTAGTTTGCCTAACAATTGATGAAGATGGCATGGCAAAAACTGCTGAAAAAAAATTAAAGATCGCTGAAAAAATCTATGATTTAGCAGTTAATAAATTTGGTATGCATGCCTCTGATTTATTTTTTGATCCATTAACTTTTACACTTGCTTCAGGCGATCCAACTTTATATACAGCAGGTATAGAAACATTAAATGCTATAAAATTAATAAAAAATAAATTCCCAGAAAGTTTTGTTTCTTTGGGATTAAGCAATATTTCCTATGGTTTAAAACCTAAAATCAGGCATGTATTAAATTCTATATTCCTCAAACGAGCTATAGAATACGGATTAGATGCTGCCATATTGCATTCTGGTAAGATAATCCCATTAAATCAAATTACAGAAGAGGAAATCAAACTTTGCGATGATTTAATTTTTAACAAACGAGATGAAAATAATGATCCATTGCTTAACATAATAAATTTTTATGAAAAAAATACAACTTCAACAAGAAAAATAAATTGGAATGCTATTCCAGTAGAAGATAAAATAAAAAAATATATAATCAATGGAAAGGCTATGAATTTAGAAGAAGATATAAATAAAGCCTTAGAAAAATATTCTGCTTTTGAAATTCTAAATAATATTTTAATGCCTGCTATGAAAGAAGTAGGAGTACTATTTAATGATGGAAGGCTACAACTTCCTTTTGTATTAAAATCTGCTGAAATTATGAAAAAAGCTGTGGCAATATTAAAGCCTCATTTAATAATTGATAATAATCAAAATAACAAAGGAAAGATGGTACTGGCTACTGTTCAGGGAGACGTTCATGATATAGGGAAAAATTTAGTTGATATTATACTAAGCAATAATGGATATGAGATTATAAACTTAGGTATAAACCAATCTATTGAAAATATAATAAATGCAGTAATACAGCATAGACCTCATTGTATTGGATTAAGTGGTTTATTAGTAAAATCGGTTTATGTTATGAAAGATAATTTAGAAATATTAAATCAAAATAAAATAGATATTCCTGTTATATGTGGCGGTGCAGCACTCACTGAAGATTATGTTTCAGAAGTATTGCAAAAAACATATAAAGGGAAAGTGTATTATGGAAAAGACGCATTTTCTGCTGTAAAATTTATGGAAAAAATAACAAAATGATACTTTTTAAAAGAATAAAAAAAAAACTTGACATATTCCCTTTTTATTTTATATTATTTTAAGTAATTTATTAGTTAATAAGAAAAGGAGGAATTAGATGAAAAATGTTTTTCTAAAAAGAAGTAGTATCATCGGCTTTTCTGTGTTTTTAGGAGTAATGCTCAGTGTTACAAGTTGTACCAAAAGACCAAATCAACAAGAGCTCCAGCAATTAGAAGAAGCTAAAAAAGCTGCAGAATCTGCAGAAGCAAGAGTTGCTGAACTTGAATCTAAAAAAGAACAGTTAAAAAAAGATATAGAAGATACAAAAAAAGCAATTGAAAATTGTAAGCAAGAAAAAGAAAATGTGAAAAAAGAAATTGAAGATTATAAAAAGAAATATGAATAAAAAAGGAGAACTGAAAATGAAAATTTTTAAATTTTTTGTAATATTATTCGTACTTTTTTCTTTTTTAGGCTCAAGTTTAGTATTTGCTCAAACTAATGAGAAAATGACATATGAACAATGGCAACAAAAACTTGCAGAATATCAAAAAAAAGAAGCTGATGCTAAAGCAAAAATCGCTAATTTAGAAAAAGAAGTAGCAGAATTAGAAAAAGAATTCAATGACTTAAAAGCTCAATTAGCTGATTGCCAAAAAGAATTATCAGACTTAAAGGCACAATTAGAAGAATTAAAAGCTAAACCAAAAGTAGCAATCCATACAGTTCAAAAAGGAGAATGTCTCTGGAAAATAGCTGGTTATGATAAATATTATAATGATCCTTTAAAATGGCCTATCATCTATAGAACAAATAGAGATAAAATTAAAGATCCTAATTTGATTTATCCTAATTGGAAATTAAGAATCCCTCTAAGTAAATTAGACCAATATAAAGTTCTATCTGGCGATTGGTTAATCAAAATAGCCGGGTATTGGGAAATTTATGGAGATTGGAAACAATGGAAAAAGATTTACGAAGCTAATAAAGATAAAATTAAAAATCCAGATCTTATCTATCCTGGTCAAGTATTTACTATTCCTAGATAATTATCATATAAATTACATTTTTAGTACTCCTGACATTTAAGATATTGTCAGGAGTATTTTTTTTAAAAATTTTAATAAGGAGTAATAATTATAGAAAATTTTATGATTCGCGAGATTGATATATCAGATATAGATCCTATTGAGTTATTGGGGTTTAAAGATAAAAATCTTAAATTAATTGAAAAAGAATTTTATAGTAGTATTATATATAGAAATTCTAAAATAATTATTAGTGGGCATCCAGATGAAATAAGAAAAATATCTAAAGTATTTGAATTACTTATACTGTACATAAAAAATAATAGAAAAATAACTAAAAATGAAATTTATTATACAATTGATAGAATTGATAATGAAGAAAGAATTGAATTAAAACATATATTTGCAAAAGAACTTACCCTGGAAGGGTTAAAAACAAAAATCCATCCTAAGACTGAGGGACAAGCTAAATTAATAGATGCTATGATTAAAAATGATATTGTATTTGTAATAGGACCTGCTGGAACAGGTAAGACATATTTAGCCGTAGCAATGGCTGCCGCTTTATTGAAAAAAAACAAAATCGAACGAATTATATTAACAAGACCTGCTGTAGAAGCTGGCGAAAGCCTTGGATTTTTACCAGGAGATCTTAAAGAAAAAGTTGATCCTTATTTAAGACCTTTATATGATTCATTATATGATATGATTCCTTTTGATAAAGTGAAAAAACTGATGGAAAATGATATTATTGAAATCTTACCTCTGGCATATATGAGAGGAAGAACTTTAAATAACGCTTTTATAATATTAGATGAAGCTCAAAATACTACCTTCTCACAGATGAAAATGTTCTTAACAAGGCTTGGATATAATTCAAAAGCTGTTATAACAGGAGATATTACTCAAATAGATCTGGATAAAAAAGCCACATCCGGCCTGAAAAATATTCAAGAAATATTAGGTTCAATTAATGGTATAGAATTTGTACACCTTACAGAAGCCGATGTGGTACGACATCGATTAATAAAAAAAATTATTAAAGCATATGAACAATACGAAAAAACACAATAAGCATTTTTTTGATGATTCAAAAAATATTTTAAAAAAAATCGCTCTTTTTCTTAATGAAAAATCTAAAATTATATTGCTATATACAAGTATACTATTATATATATTGATAATATTCTATTTAACCCCCAAAGAGAAAACTACATTTGTTCTGAAATATAAAAAAGATGATATTGCAAAAGAAGATATAATTGCTAAAATAGATTTTCCTATATTAAAAGATTCTATAGAACTAAAAAAAGAAATACAGTTAGCAGCATCTCAAATATATCCTGTATTTAATAAAAATGATAATCTCATAAACTCAAAAGTAAAAGAAATTCAAAATATTTTGAATAACATCAGGAATTTTTCTATAGCACAAATAAAAGAGAAATATGACCTCACAATTTCAGAATATATACAAAACCAACTAAAAAATCGAAAAATTTATAATAAATTACTAAATGACTTTACCAATATATTTAAAAATGTATACAAAATAGGAGTATGTAGAAATAAAGATGAAGTACAAAAAATTGCTACAAATGGTATTATTACCTTAAAAAGTACAAAAGAAGAAAATCAAATATTAGCTTCATCATTATATGATGAAGAATCTGTCATCAATATAATTCTTAATAAAACAAAATGGTTTATAGCAAACAATGAAGAAAAGAAAAAATTTATTTATGATTTATCTTTATATCTTTTTGAACCTAATATTGTATATAACGAAACATTAACAAATATATTAAAAGAGCAGGCAAAAAATTCTATAAATATTACAAAAGGATATATAAAAAAGGGAGAGAAAATAGTCGGAAAATATGAAAGAATAACTCCTGAAATTTACCAAAAACTAAAATCTCAAGAAATAGCTTTAAAGAAAAATCAACACAATCAAAGTAACTTTAGAAAATTCTTCCAACCAAATTTTGCAAAATTCTTTTTTATTATATTTACAATTCTGATATTCTTTACAGTCATATTCTTTTATGATAAAAAATATATATTTGAATTTAAATATATAAATTTAATTCAAATAATCACTATTCTTCCTCTTATTATTTTCAATATAATCTCAAGATCTAATTCTGAACTGCAATTATTAAATCCAATCACTCTGGCTGTTATCTTAGTATGTATTTTAACAAATCATAATATAGGTTTTATATCTGCATTTTATTTAGCTGTATTATTAGGTATATATGACAACTATGATTTCAGTACTTTCTATATTGCTCTATTTGTCTTAATAATTGCAAATTATAGTGTATTAAATATTAAAAAAAGAAAAGATTTTTATAAATCTCTCTTAATCCTACCTGTGGCATATACAATAATATTGTTAATAATATATTTCAATACCCTATCCCCTACTCAATCATTATATACAGAATTTTTATATGGAATAATTGCTGGATTTATTGCACCTGTATTAGCTATTGGGCTACTACCAATATTCGAAAGCATATATGGAATTACTACCGATCTCACTTTATTAGAATTATCGGATTTAAATCATCCACTTTTGCAGGAATTAGCTGTTAAAGCTCCTGGAACTTATAGTCATAGTCTGACAGTTGGAACATTAGCAAAAGAAGCAGCAAATGCAATAGGTGCTAACCCGCTTCTTGCAAGAGTTGGCGCTTATTTTCATGATATTGGTAAAATTGAAAAACCGGAATATTTTATTGAAAATCAACATGGTGAAAATAAACATGACAATCTAAATCCGAATATGAGTGCTTTAATATTAACAAACCATGTAAAAGAAGGATTAGAATTAGCTAAAAAATATAAACTACCCAAAGAAATTATGGAAATAATATCACAACATCATGGAACATCATTAATAAAATATTTCTATGATAAAGCGATCAAATCATCAGAAAATACTCAACATATAATTTCCGAAGAAAGTTTTAGATACCCCGGGCCAAAACCAAAATCAAAAGAAGCAGGTATAGTTATGCTGGCTGATTCTATCGAAGCAGTATCAAGGACATTAAAAAATCCTACTTCCTCAAGGATAAAATCAACTATTGAAGAAATTATAAAAGATAAATTCCTATCAGGAGAATTAGATGAATCTAATTTAACTTTAAGAGAATTAAATTCTATTGCTGAAGCTTTTCTAAAAATTTTAAGCGGTATGCATCATCAAAGGATAGAATACCCAGATCAAATAAAAAATAATAATAACAATAATAATACGTTAGAAAAAAATGCCCAAAGCAAGAGTGAAAAAAATGATTAATATAATAAATGAAAATGACAAATTCAAACAAATAAACACAGCCAAATGGGAAAAAATAGCATCTGAAATATTAAAAAAATTAAATATTAATAATAAAAATCTTGATATTATTTTCACAGACGAAGATTTTATTTTAGATTTAAATAGAAAATATTTAAATCATGATTATATAACAGATGTCATTGCCTTTGAAAATACCATAGATGAACCTGATTTTTTAGGAGAAATTTATATTTGCCTTGAACAGGCTCAAAGGCAAGCTCCAGAATTTAATAATTCATTTGAAGAAGAATTGTTAACATTAATCATACATGGAATCTTGCATTTAGTTGGTTATAATGATATAGAACCTGATGATAAAAAAATAATGTTTGACAAGCAAAATAAAATTTTCCAAGAAATCAAACATGAATTATAAATATATCTTAGCCCCATTGGCAGGTCTTACTGATAAAGCATTCCGTAGACTATGCTCAGAATTTGGTGCGGATTTAACATTCACAGAAATGATCAGTTCCGATGGTTTAGTACATAACTTCAAAAAAACATCTAAATTACTTGAAAAATATGAAAATGAATCTAATGTAGGTGTTCAATTATTCGGACATAAAGAAGATCTCATATTGGAATCAGTTAAAATATTAAATGATTTTGAATTCCTTATTCTTGATTTTAATGTAGGATGTCCTGTCAAAAAAGTATTTAATAGTGGTTCCGGGGCTGCTTTACTAAAAGATTTAAAAAAATTATCACATATAATGAATATAATAAAAAAAAATACAAAATTCCCATTATCCATGAAAATCCGGGTGGGAATAAATGAAATAGATTATAACATAGTTGACTATATTATTAAAGTCGCTGAAGATTTAAAATTATCATTTTTAACAATACATGGAAGGGCAAGAAAACAAATGTTTTCAGGTAAAGCAGATTGGAATGTAATCAAATATGCAATTGATAAAGCAAAAATACCAATTATTGGAAATGGGGATATTTTTACATTCAAAGATGCTAAAGAAAAAATGGAAAAATATAAACCAGCAGGGATAATGATAGCAAGAGGAGCATTAAGCAATCCATTTATATTCAAAGAACTAAAATTGGACAAAGAACTATTGATCTCCAATTACGAAAAATTAAAAACTGCTACAAGACATTTTATGTATATGCTACAATATAAAGATACAAATAGAGCTATAAAAGAAATGAGAAAATTCTGGGGATGGTATTCTAAGGGAATGAAAAACTCATCATCATTCAGATATACAATATTCAGACTGAATTCCATTGCAGATATATTATCTTATGTTAACGAATATATTGAATCAATAAAGTAAATTATTCTACTATTATTGAAAAATCAAATGCTCTAACAGAATGGGTTAAAAACCCCATTGAAATATAGTCAATACCTGTTTTAGCTATTTCTTCTAATTTTTCTGGTGTCACATTGCCTGAGACTTCTATTTTTATATTTTTATTATTATTTCTTACAATATTTACCCCAGATTTTATCATATCAATTGTAAAATTATCAAACATAATAACATCTATATCTAATTTTGAAGCTATTTCTACCTCATCAAGATTTTCAGTTTCAACTTCTATTTTGTATTTCTTACCATATTTATTTATCACATTTTTCACAGCATTTTCTAATCCACCAGAAGCATTTTTATGATTTTCTTTTATCAAAATCATATCAAATAAACCAATTCTATGATTTATGCCACCTCCCACAAAAACTGAATATTTATCTAACATTCTAAAAGCCGGTATTGTCTTTCTTGTATCTAAAATATTAACATTATACTGTGAAATTTTACTTTGCAATTTATTTACAGTAGTTGCAATGCCAGACATTCTCTGTAAAAAATTCAATGCAGTCCTTTCTGCTTTCAAAATATTTTTAATACTTCCTTCAATAATTGCTATCATTTCTTTAAAATTTATAACATCTCCATCTGATCTTAACCATTGAATTTTTATATCCTTATCTAAAAATAAAAAAACATCTTCAAAAACCTGTCTCCCACATAATATGCCTTCCTCTTTTGAATACAAAAAAGCTTTTTTATGAAAATCTTCTGTAATAGTTGCATCTGTGGTAATATCTCCTGCTTCGCCTAAATCTTCAGCTAACGCAAGTTCTATCAATTTACTATAATACTTTTTTTCCAATATCATAATTATTCCTTTTTTTTATCATAAAATTATTTAAATATTTCAATGGAAAAAAAACAATAATTTCCCCTGATTCTACCTCAATAAAAGCATCTTTTTTAACAACAACATTACTCTGACTCTGTACTCCTGCATATCCTATTTCCATTTTATTAATGGGATATAATAATCCTGAAGATTGACCTATCATTGCTCTTGTCAATGAAAATATGGACAAATATTCCATCTTTTCAAAAAAATCTATTCTAAAATCGGTTGCAGTGATAACCTGCAACCGATCAATAATTTTAAGGCTACTAAATTTTCTAAAAAAATATGTTAAAAGATATAAATTATATAAAAAATGATCATTTCTTAATCCTGTAACACCCATAACTGTTACATCAAGATATTTATTATCTAAACAGTAAATTAATGCCTTTTCGATATCAGTAGAATCTTGATCATCATTTTCTATAACTTTAATATTATGAAAAATATCATCAAAAGAAAAATCATTTCCTTTTACAATGGAATCAAAATCACCTATAACTATATCAGGATATATTCCATTTTCAATAGCCTTGTTAAAACCACCATCAGCACATATTATTAAATCATATTCAATTTTCTTAACTATATTATCAAATCTTCCATTACCAATAATAAGTACTTTCATTAAAAATCAATCCTTACACCTGCAAAAAAGTTTCGCGGTGGACCTGGAAAGTAATAGTTTCCATAATAATAATAACCATTTGTCTCATACTCAACATCAAATATATTATTTATTTTAAAAATAAACAACACATTTTTTATATTAACATTCATAATAAAATCATTTACAAAATAAGCATTCAAAGACTTGCTTTTATCCTCTGTACCATCTAGATACTTTCTTCCAACATATTTACTTTTTAAACTTATATCAAACATCCCAACCTTATATCCTATTAAAAAATTCAAAAGTTGTGATGGAAAAAGAGGTATTTTTTTATTACTTAAATTAACAGGCTCTGCTCCAGACCAATCTTCTTTCCAATTGTATTGAACAAATTTTTTAAAATAATTAGAACTCAAAGAAAAATTTAACATACTATAAAGTTTATTAGAAGTATATAATGCTGAGAATTCAATTCCTTTATGTACTGTTTCCGGAGCATTACCCTTTATAGGATAACCATCTTCATCTATACCTCCCATAGGTACAATCTCATTATTAAATTTCATATAATAAAAATTTAATTTATAAACAAATTTGCCTGCAGAATAATTTGCTCCTAATTCAAAATCATTTAAATCTTCCTCTTTTACAACCGGATCTTTCCACAAAATATATTTTACTTTATTATCTTTCCTTCTAATAATATATCTTTTTTTAAATAATGGATGCACTCCCAGATCATCAGGACCATACCATGTATCAAATAAATCATCATCGGATGGCTCAAGATATGATTTAGAATAACTAAAATAAAAATTTAATTTTTCAGATAAAATATAATTTATTCCAAAAGATGGGTTCAAAAATTTATAATCAACTTCTAATTTATTAAGAAAGTTCTCTTTAAAATTTCCAACCTGATTTTGCTCCAATGTATAATTTTTTAAATTTAGAGTTATTCCTGTAACAAAATTTAATTTTTCAGATAAAATATACTGAAAATTAGTATAAAATGATAAATTATTTTTCTTCCCATCATAATCATAATATTTATGATCTATTTTTATACCATCCAATTGAATAACTTTACCATAATGATTTGAGGCATAATTCCAAAAATTTATTCCCATTTTTACTTTAAAATTTTCTATGGTATAATTAAAAGACGATAATAGCCCTAATTGTCCCTTTGTAACATATTTTCTCCTTACTAATTCTGATTCGGATTGATCATGTTTTAATTCCAGAGAATATTCAAATCTTTTATCATCATCTATTCCATCTTTAAACTGTTCGTAATAACCATTCCCATATACATAAAAAATCTTATTTTCGAGAAATAAATTCTTATTAAGAATAAACTTATTACTCAACTGAAAATGAAATTGAGAAAAATTATCAATAAAATTATCATATTTTTCATATAAATCATTATATCTTCTATCCTTTTTATAAATATCTTCAGGAATGCCATTATAAGCTAAACCAGTTTTTTCATGCCCACCAAAAAACAATACTTTTGTAATAGATTTTTTATAAATATGCTGCATACCCACAAAATACGAATACAAACTTGCATCACTGCCTCTTCTATAATTATCAGATTGAATAAATGAAAAATTAGTATTCAAAACTAAATTATAATTCAAAGGAACATTCATCCCACCGGAGAATTTACGTGTATTAAAACTCCCCACACCAGTATAAAAATTAATTTTTCTATTAAAAGAAAAATTTTTAGTCAATATATTAATATTCCCTCCAAAACCAATTTTTCCATTATCAAAAGAACCAATTCCTCTTTGCACCTGAATATCTTCAGTATTTTCAGATAAATCAGCTAAATCTACCCAATAAACATTATGGTCTTCGGGATCATTTATTGGAACATCATTAATTAAAACAGAAATTCTTTTCTGATCAAATCCTCTTATTTTTACATAAGAATATCCTGTGTTTCCTCCTGATTCATTATAAAAATCTACAGAAGGAATAATAGAAATTAAATCCGGTATATCCTCTACAGTATGATTTTGTTTAATAAAATTTTTGTCTATATTAGAAAAAGAAGTTGGATTTTCTCCATTCACTGCCCTTGTTGATGTAATTAAAACAGGAGAAATAAAATAAGATTTTGGAACCAGTTCTATATTTATTTTTTCCCTACTTATTATTTCTATACTTTTTTCTTCAAATCCAACATGAGTAATTATAATTTTTACCTTATCAGAATTGAATTTCAAAATAAAATTACCATCATTATCTGTAACAGAACCATAATTAACTCCTTCGATGATAATATTTGCACCTATAACGGGGGCTTTAGTTGCACCATTAATAACTCGACCTCTAAAAGTATCTGCGAATAAAGAATGAAAAAAAAGAAGAATTAATAAAACTAAAAAATTTTTGTTGAACATAATAAGCTCCTCTCTTTTGAATATTAAACACCAATTTTTTGAGAGGAACCTGAAAGAAGGTAAATACTTATAAGGATCCGTTCCCTACGCCAGTATTACCTGGATCAGGTTCCTGGGGTATTATCTCAGCCTTTCGGCACCCCCACGGTTTACGTAGCAGCAAATCTTAAATAATATCTATTATAAAAAATGTCAATACCTTTTTCCATTTTTCCCCTTTTTCAAAATTTTTATGATGTAAAAATAATAAACATAATATTAATATCCAAAATTCTATCTATAAAAATAATTATGACAAATCAAAAAAATAAAACTCATATCTATAAATAAGTGAACATCGGTAATTTTCTATATGACAAAAAAATAAAAAATAAAACCCGCTCCTTCTGATAAAAAAACACATACTAAGTCGAATAATGAGATCATAGCCAAAATCTAATATAAACAAAAATGAAAAAAAACATAACAAATAGTATAGTGTCTTCAGACATTATAAAAAAATTCAAGCAAAACTACAAATCACAAAATTTAAAAAATAAGTAGATAACATATTAAAAATCAACAAATTACTCCTATTTTTGAAATTGTAGTAATATATACAATTTTAATAGTTACAAGTTAAAAAAATGAAAAAAAATATACTTGAAAAATAAAAATATCATATTATCTTTATTTTATGATAGGTATAAAAAATATAAAAATTTATTCAAAAACATAAAAAATAGTAATTTTATTGACATTTAAAAAGAAGTTGCTTATATTAACTATTGTTATGTGAAATTATTCACAATATCAATATTTAAAGATGTAACCTAATAAAAGGGAGTTTCGTATGAAATCTTTTAAGTCATTCACAATTTTATTCATTCTATTATTTGCTGTATGGCTTCTTTTGACTTCTACAACAAGGAGTGATGAGCTTTTAACAGGATTAATCGTATCAATTGTGATTGCTATTGTTCTTGCAAAATTTTCACAAATATTCGAATCTGTCAGTCTGTCTCCCAAATCATTAATATTAATTCCGGTTTACCTTGTCATTTTCTTATGGGAGATGATAAAATCAAATATTGATGTTGCATTAAGGGTAATCAATCCAAAACTTCCAATCAACCCGGGTATTGTAAAAATCAAAACAAATCTTAAAAGTCCTTTGGCAAAATTGATTTTGGCAAACTCAATTACACTTACTCCTGGAACTCTTACACTGGATGTAAAAGGCGATTATCTTTATATCCACTGGATTGATGTTAAAGACGAAGACATTGTAGGAGCAACGGAAGATATAAGTAAAAAATTTGAAAAAACACTGAAGGAGATTGTGCAATGATAATCAATATTTCCTTTATTTTTATAGGACTTGCGGTCTTATTAGGAATAATAAGAATGCTAAAAGGGCCTACAGTATCCGACAGACTATTGGCAGCAGATACATTGACAACAATTACTGCGGCTCTTATTGTGCTACTATCTTTCAAATTCGAAAGACTTATTTATATGGATGTTGCAATTGTTTATGCCGTATTGGGCTTCATAGGAATCGTAGTTGTTGCAAGATACCTTGAAGGAGGTATAAAATGAATTTGATAGGTCAAATTTTAGTGCTAATCGGCTCCATTTTTCTATTTTTAGGTGCATTGGGTATTATAAGGATGCCGGATGTATTCAACAGACTACAAGCAGGCACAAAAGCAACAACACTTGGCGCAATGTCTCTTATTTTAGGTATAGGCTTTATGAACACCGCATTTTTACCGAAAGCAGTTATTCTGATTATTTTTATCGTACTTTCCAACCCGATTAGTAGCAGTACCATAGCAAGAGCTACATATCTTGCAAAACTTCCTATGTATTCCGGTACAAAAGTTGATAAATGTGTTGAAGAGCCGGAATGTAAACCGGAAAAGGAGTAATTATGTTATACTTATTTTTGTTCTTAACATTAATTATGCTAATTTCGGCAATAGCGGTCATCTTTATAAAAAATCTTATCAGTGCCGTAATTGTAACTACGGTTGTAAGTCTTGTTGCCTCGATTCTATTCATCTTTATTGCCGCTCCTGACGTAGCAATCACCGAAGCTTCAATAGGTGCTGCACTGACACTCGTAATATTCATAATAGCAATAAGCAGAACCAAAGAAGACGATGAATCATAAAAAAGGAAACTATTATGAGAAAATTTTTTAGTCTCTTACTACTTTTAGGCTTTGTATTCTATATATCTTCCATTATTGGCACAATACTTTTTCACGAAGACTTTTTTCATGCTCATAATGTAGGATTGCAAATAACAGAAAACGCAGTAAAACAAACTGGTTCCATAAACACAATAACATCGGTAGTTGTGCTTTACAGAGGATTTGACACATTGGGAGAAGTAACCGTATTATTTCTTGCCGCTTTGGGGATATCCCTACTTTTTGCATCAGGGAAAAAAGAAAAAAATAAAATCGAAGACGAAAGTTTTATTTTAAAATACGGAAGTAGACTTTTGTATCCCTTTATAATATTATTCGGAATTTACATAATAGTACACGGACACTTATCTCCCGGCGGAGGATTCCCCGGTGGTGTAATTATTGCAACCGGATTCTTTATTATCTTAATTACATCAGATTTTATAAAATTCAATGATAAATTATTATCCGTTATCGAAGGTTTTGCCGGACTCTCTTTTATCATTTTCGGACTTATCGGATTGTTCGGTCAGGACAATTCTTTTCTTGCTAATTTCTTATCAACAGGCGTACCCGGAAAAATCATAAGTGCCGGTATTATTCCTTTTGTATATGCAATTATAGGTATAAAAGTTGCCTCCGAATTATCCGGAGCCATAGGTACTTTTACCCTCGTCAAACAGGAAGGGAGTAAAAATGAATAGTATTGTTAACCATGAATTTATAATACACATAGCCTCTTTTGGGCTTATTCTAATCGGATTTTACATTATGTTTACACAGAAAAATCTCATAAAAATTATTTTGGGGCTTGATATTGCAGAAACAGGTGTAAATATATTTCTCGTAAGTGCAGGTTATTTCAAAAATCATACTGCTCCCATATTCTCAAAAGCAGGCTTATCAGCCGAACAAATGACAGATCCCATACCTCAGGCACTTGTTTTAACTGCAATTGTAATTGGTTTTGGTATAACTGCCCTTGCTCTATCCCTCGTTGTCAAACTCTACAGAGAAACCGGTACACTTGATGTATCCAAAATAAGGGGGCTCAAATGGTAAATCCTATTATTCTTATAATTCTGCCTCTTTTTACGGCTTTTTTAATTTATATCACCAATAGCTTTCTTAAAAGTTTATCCAAAATTTTAAGCTTTCTTGCACTTGCCTTCAATCTTGTAATAGCGACAATGCTCATATCACCGGCATTTCAAAAGCCTATAAATGTTATAATTGCAGGATTTTTACCACCTATAGGTATAAATCTTCTTGTAGGACCGATTGCCATTGTATTTACTCTTATTATTACACTCATATCAATTTTATCTTTGATCTATTCTATAAACTATATTGACGATGAGAATTTTTACAAATATTATCCTCTATTCTTACTTTTATATACCGGTTCAATCGGTATGGTATTAACCAACGATATTTTCAATCTCTATGTTTTCTTTGAAATTTTATGTATCTCGTCATATTCTCTTGTTGCATATCATCAGCATAAAAATAGTTTGGAAGCCGCTATTAAGTACCTTATTTTAGGTTCATT
>CAYLKS010000009.1:43217-64276 GCA_964384205.1 uncultured bacterium
TCCAGTATAGGACAATTGGGACTTATAATGTTCGCATTTTCCCTTAATTCTCAAGCAGGAATATCCGCAGGCATTTTACAAGTTATAAATCATGCATTCTCAAAAGCCCTATTATTCTTAACAGCAGGCTATATAATTATAAAAAGGGATTCTTACGAACTAAGCGATTATAAATCTATTTCAAAAACAATGCCCTTTACAACATTTGCATTTGCAATCGGTGCATTGTCCTTAATCGGTGTTCCTCCCTTTTTCGGATTTTTCAGTAAATTAAATATTATACTTGCCGCACTTAAAACAGGCTCTCCTGCAAATTTGATAATGGTATTCGTTATTGTGGGAACTACTGTTATTGAAACAGCCTATTTTATAAAGGTCTTACAGATATTCTATGCAAAAACAACTGTTAACATAAATAGAAACGAAGCGCCTTTCTTACCTATATTCTCATTTGCTGTTTTAGCAATATTGATAATCTTCGCAATTATTTATTTCCAAGATATTACATATCTCACAAATAAAGCGGCAACTGACCTTTTAACAAAATTTTCCTTAAGTAATCTGTTATGAGCCAGGAGGATTTATGTATTTAAAAACAATCTTACTTCTACCGGCTATTACTTTTTTAATAAGCCTTTTATTCTATAAAACGGAATCCGTTAAAAAATATCTGAATCTAATTGTTTACGGAATATTATTTTATTACGGAATAATACTTTATAAACAAATAGGAACAAATTTCGGATACAACCTTAATTTTTCCTCTCTTTCCGTTAATTTCAACGTTACATATTTAGGTTACTTTTTTACATTAATGATTACAGGATTAACATTTCTTACTGTTCTGTTTTACCTTAAATTTATGAAAGACGAAAATGCTCCGCGTGATTTTTATATTTGGCTTGCAATAAAAACATTCGGAATGCTCGGAGTAGTTTTTGCAAGCGATCTTTTCACATTCTTCCTAATGTGGGAAGTAATGAGCTGGAGTACATACTTTGTAATGAGAAAAGGAGAGAACACTCAAGAATCATCTTTTAAATACCTTATTTATGCCGTAAGCTCTGGAATGCTTTTACTTGTAGGCTTGACAATAACTTACAATACATTCGGAACATTCGATTTTGCCCAAATACATAATGCTTTATCCGGCGCTTCGGTATCATTATTATTTTTATTAGCAGTAATATTCATAGGCTCTTTTGCAATAGAATCTGCTGTTTTCCCTCTGCATTCATGGTTACCGGATTCATATTCCAACACCTTTTCCCCTATAACAAGTTATCTCACAGGTATTTCAACAAGAATAGGGGTATTTGCGATAATCATATTTTTATTTAACATCATTGGAATGGAAAATATTAACAAACTTGTTATATTCAAGGGAATAAGTCTAATGTATATATTAGGACTTATAAGTGCAATTACAATTATAATCCCAACATTTACGGCTTTGGAACAATATGATGCCAAAAAACTCGTAACATGGCACGGAATAGGCCAAGGCGGTTATATGATTCTCGGTTTGGCATCGGGAACCGCACTCGGAATAGCAGGCGGTATTTTCCATATTGTAAATCATTTGACTTATGTTTCATTGATTCTCTTTAGCGTTGCTGCAGTGGAATACAGAACAGGCACAACAAATTTAAATAAATTAGGCGGACTTATCAAAAAAATGCCTATTGAATTTTTAGGATTATTAATAGGAATTATAGCACTTGCAGGTATTCCCCCTATGAACGGTTTTGTCTCAAAATGGATGATATACAAAACACTTATTCTAACAGGTCATCCGATTCTTGCAATTGCCGCTGTCATTGGAACATTGGGAACAATTCTTTCCGTGTATAAGCTCATACACAATATTTTCTTAGGACAATTACCACCCGAATATAATAATATAAAAGAAGCGCCCTTTATTTTACAAATCCCTATTATTGTATTAATGATTGTAGTTTACGTTTTGGGAGTATATCCGGGTATTGCTTTGTCATTAATAGCAAAAATACAAAGTGCTCTTAATTTACCGGCTGTAAACTATACATTGCACGGTGTATCCAAAGAAGTCGGTGAACTTAATATGAATGTAATCAATTTGGTTTTCTTAGGCGGTATAATCGTAGCTTATTTAATTTACCTCTTGGGTAATAAAAGAAGACACGTATCGCAATATAATAATTATGCGGCAGGACATTTCCTAACTGAAAAAACAAAATACAATTTCAATTATAAATTTTATGCGGCATTGGATCATGTAATATCTCCATGGAAAAAACGTATAATAGAACGCACGGAAAAAGCTATAATTTCATTTACAGAAAATTTCGGCGAGTATTTCAGAAGAATCTATACTGGAAATTTAAACACATATACAATGTACATTTTAACTGCTTTTGTAATTAGTATAATCATACTAAAGGAGCTATTATGAGTACAATTTTATGGATAGTATTCTACCCTATTATCGCTTTTATTATCGGACTTTTTATGCTTGGTTATGCAAGAAAATTCACTGCACGAGTCCAAAGAAGATACGGTCCGCCATGGCACCAATTAATTTTTGATATTGTAAAATTAATGTCAAAAAAAACAAATATATCACACGGATACATGCACGATATTGCCATTATGATGTTATTAGGCGGTACATTATTGACATTGCTGTTCATCCCCGTACCCGGATTTCACTATTTTGCGCAATATGGAGATATGTTAGTAATTATGTATATTATCCTAATACCCTCATTGGGAATGGCATTGGGAGTAGGCGAAACAGCTAATCCTAACGGAAGTATAGGTATATCAAGAGCCTTAATGATGCTTGCAGGGTATGATGTTGCATTTGCATTGTCATTTATAGGAATGGCAATGTTAAATCATACTACCTCAATGTATCAGCTTATGTTAATACAGCAACAGCACGGAATATCAAGCTGGGGAATAGTGGTAAATCCTTTCTTGGGAATAGCCGCACTTATTGCATTACAAGGAATGATGGGAGAAAAACCTTTTGAAGTATTTATAGCGCCTCACGAAATTGCAACAGGTCCTATGGTTGAGATGGGTGGTAAATATTTGGGTATTATGATGATACAGCATTGCATAGGCGTATTTCTCGAAATCACGATTTTTATTAATCTGTTTTTGGGCGGAGCTAAAAATTGGATTGAACTTATTGTAAAATTATTTGTTGTCTTTACCGTATTGCTTAGTGTTAATGCTGTATTCGGACGTTTTCGCACTGATGATGCAGTTCGTTTTATGTGGAAAATTCCCGTTGCATTCGCAATAATCGGTTTACTTATCGTTATTTTATGAAACGGAGGATAATATGGAAGAAAAATTAACTCAGCGCTCGGTCTGGGAAAAAATTTTAAATAAATTACGCAAACGCTCATTATGGATGTTGCATTATTGCACGGGCTGCGGCGCAATAGAATTACCACCAACTATGACCGCAAGATTCGATATGGAAAGATTCGGTATTACTCCTATGGTAACTCCACGTCAAGCTGATATTCTGCTCATTACAGGATATTTATCCGCTAAAACGCTAAAAAGAGTTATATTAACTTACGAACAAATGCAAGCTCCGAAATGGGTTGTAGGTTTCGGTTCATGCACTATTAACGGCGGTATGTACTGGAATTCTTATGCAACAATAAAAAAACTTGACAGATACGTACCCGTTGAAATCTATATCGCCGGATGTATGCCAAGACCCGAAGCTATTATTAATTCCTTTAATGTTCTAATTCAAAGGATTGACGAAGGCAAAGCCAATTCTTGGAAAGATTACTATGAAAATTATGATTACTACAAAAAAAATCAGGAAGCTGTACTCGGAAAATTCGATACATTGGTTGACATTAAAGACGATGCAAAAAAATTTAACATTGTTTAACCGGAGTTTGTGTTATGGAATATAAAACAGAAAATGAAATAATTAAAGAAATAAAAAAAGTTTTCAAACAAGCAAAATGCTCAATAAAAAAAGAAAGAAGAATCGAAGTCATATTGAATAAAAGAAATATAATGGAATTTGCTCTAAGAATGCAGAAAAACTGGGATTTCCCCCATCTTTCGGCAATTAGTTGCGTAGATTGGATAGATGAAAAACAATTCGAACTTGTTTATCATTTCTGGAGCTATAATAAAAAAGTCTTGGTAAGTGCAAAAATAAGAATACCAAGAGAAAAAGAACCTCATACGGATTCAATAGCAAGTTTGTGGCAACCTGCAAAATTTTTCGAACGTGATATTCATGAAATGTTCGGAGTTGTTTTTGACGGAAATAATGAACTTGAAAAATATATTCTCACGGATTGGGACGGACCTCCTCCTATGCGTAAAGATTTTATTACCCGTGAATTTGCTCTGAATTTCTATTCATACAGAGAATATAATCCGGAATGGTTACAGGAGATTATTAAGCAGGGAGATAAAAATGATTGAAAAAAGAGAATATGAACTTTTTATAGGACCTAATCACGCAGGCATCTCAGGTAATTATTCATTACATCTTACATTGGAAGGCGATAAAATAATAAAAGCAAAAACAGATGCAGGATACTTACACAGAGGTTTCGAAAAATTAATGGAAGAACGATTATTTATACAAAATATAGCTATTGTTTGCAGAATCTGTGTTCCCGACCCTGATCCCAATGAAGAAAACTATGCCCGCGCAATAGAAGAAATTGCCGGTATTGAAGTCCCGGAAAGAGGCAAATATATTAGAACATTAGTATTGGAACTTGCAAGACTGGCTTCTCATTTATTCACATTCGGTGGTCATGCAGGAAGCATTGGACTTTATTCATTACCAAACTGGACAGTAGCGGACAGAGACAGAATTATGGAGTTATTCGAAGAGCTTACAGGCGGTAGAGTTTATCATATCTTTATACTCCCTGGCGGCGTAAGAAGAGATATTCCAAAAGGATTTAAAAAAAGAGTAATGGAAGTAATGGACTATCTTGAAAAAAGACTACCTGAATATGATGACCTCTTTTTTGAAAATGCCATATTCATCAAAAGATCAAAAGGAATCGGTATAATGACTCCCGAACAAGCTATTACTTGGGGCGCTACAGGACCTAATATCAGAGCTTGCGGAATTCCAGCAGATATAAGAAAAGATGACCCTTACGAAGCTTATCCATATATTGATTTTGAAATTCCTACAAGAACAGAAGGAGATGCTTATGCTCGAGCAATGGTCAGACGTGCCGAATTTGTCCAAAGTATAAATATAGTGAGACAGGTTATAGAAAATATGCCAGAAGGACCTGTATGGAATAAAATCCCAAATCCTCTAAAATGGAAAGTACCCGCAGGTGATGCCTACGTAAGAACAGAATCATCAAAAGGAGAATTTGCTTATTATCTCGTATCCAATGGCGGTCAAAAACCTTACAGAGTGCATGTCCGCGGAGCATCCGTAACTCACGGAGTTCATATACTCGAAAATCTATTAGTAGGCGCCAGAATAGAGGATGCATCTCAAATTATGTTCAGTCTCGATGCATGCCCTCCTGAAATTGACAGATAACAAAGGAGCTTCTAATGACTAATAAAAATAAAGGTAGCATTCTAAAGCCGTTTAAGGCACTAAGATATTTGGGTGAAAAACCCGTTACTATTCGTGTTCCGTATGAATACAGACCAACTGCCGAAAGATACAGAGGATTTCATATTAATGATTGGGATAAATGTATTGGCTGTGGGACCTGTGCTGAAATATGCGATAATGACGCTATCAGAATGATTGAAATTCCTTCTATCGAAGCAGAACCCGGAAAAACTAACCTAAGACCTGCTATAGATTACGGACGATGTTGTTGGTGCGCTTTATGCGTCGATATGTGTACAACAAATTCACTTCAAATGACTCAGGAATATATTCACATTGATAATAAACTGGATTCCTTTTTTATTCTACCTAATAAAAACGGTATCCATAATATTGATTTTCCGTTAGGCTATGTCGCTGATGAGAATATTAATTTTCTTGATCTTGAACGTGTTGAAATGGAAGAATTACCTGCGGAAGAACGTATTAAATCTTTCGTTGAAATCGTAAGAGGATTTTCAAAAGAACAAGCTATTAAAGAAGCATCTCGCTGTGTCGCATGTGGGCTATGTACTGATACCTGTCCTGCTAATATGAATATTCCCGAATATATCGATGCTATATGGAATGATGATCTGCCAGAAGCAGCAAGACAAATTTATAAAACAAACCCCTTACCCGAAGTATGCGGAAGAGTTTGTACTCACAAGTGTGAAGGTGCTTGTAGTCTCGGTCAACGCGGAGAACCCGTTGCAATAAGATGGCTAAAACGATATGCAATGGATAATATTCCTTTAGATGAATATGACAGAGCAATAGGTTCAAAAGTTGTAAAGCCTCAAAATAAAAAAGTTGCCATAATCGGTGCCGGTCCTGCCGGCCTTTCTGCCGCTTATTACCTCTCACTTATGGGATATAATATTACAATATTCGAAAAACTACCCGAACCCGGCGGTATGATGAGATATGGTATCCCGGAATACAGACTTCCTTATGATATGATTGACAAAGATATAGAATTCATCAAAAAAATGGGCGTAGAAATAAAATGCAATACTGAAATCGGCAAAGATATTACTATAGACCAGCTTAAAGAACAATTCAATGCTGTTCTCGTATCCACAGGATTACACATAGGAAGAAGTACAAGAGTAAAAGGAACAGACCATCCTGATGTATTCCAGGCAATAACTCTGTTACGTGAAATCACAATGGGTAATGAAATTAAAGTCGAACCCAAAATCGTGGTTATCGGCGGCGGTAATGTTGCAATGGATATTGCTCGTTCTCTTGCAAGATTGCAAATGAAAAAATACGGCAAAGTGGATATTACCGTAACATCTCTTGAAACAAGAGATATTATGCCTGCCGACGAAGAAGAAATTATCGAGGCAGAAGAAGAAGGCGTAATTTTCTATCCGGGACGCGGTCCTAAGGAAATTGTTATTGAAAACGACAAAATAAAAGGACTTAAAACCATAAAATGTACTCGAGTATTTGATGAAAATCACAGATTCGCACCGGAATTCGATGAATCGGACGAATTATTTATGGAATGCTCAATGGTTGTAGAAGCTATTGGCCAAGCTCCTGATTTAGGACTCTTAAAACCTTTAGAAAACCAATTAATTTTTGATGGAAGAAGGATTAAAGTAGATAAATATTATCAAACAAATTTGAAATGGTTATTTGTAGCCGGTGATGTTGTAAAAGGTCCAGATGTTATAAATGGTATTCGAACAGGGCATGATGCAGCAATTGGTATTGATAAATTCCTATCACAAAAATCTCCTAAAGAAATTAAAACTATTGATGAATTATTAGATTATGCAATCCAGTTTGAAATTAACTCTTATAATTTTTATAGTTCATTACTGGAAAAAGTACCTAAAAATCTCAAACCTATCATAGAAGAACTCATCAAACAGGAAGAAATGCACAGAGAAAATTTAGAAAATATCAAGAATAATAAAAATATCAGAATATTCCTGGGTCAGGAATTAAAACGCTCATTAATGGAAACAAATTTAACAAAATTTATTAAACCTACAAAAATAGAAAAAAATGCCTCAATAGAAGATATCTTACAAATAGCTATTATAAGAGAAAAATCAGCATACCAATTCTATAGAGATTTTGAAAAATTGACAAAAAATAAAGAATTGGAGTTCTTATTAAAATATCTAATGAATGAAGAATTAAAACATCAAAAGAAACTTGAAACTTTATATTATAAAGAAATTTATCAACAGTAACTAAGAGGGGGGATTATCCCCTCTCTTTTTCATTCAATAATTATTAAAAATATTTATCATCTATCCAATAAGTTTATTGACTATACAAAAAATATTTCTTATAATAGTATTATGAAACAAAACATTATAGGATTAACACCTGAAAATTTAGATCAATTCTTTCTAAAAATAGGAGAAAAAAAATTCCGAACCAAACAGGTATTGGACTGGATCTATAAAAAAAATATCTTTGACTTTTCTCAAATGTCAAATCTTAATAAAAACTTAAGACAAATTTTAGATAATAATTTTTTAATAGAATTACCAGAAATAACAGATCAAAAAATAAGTGCTATAGATGGTACTACGAAATTTTTATTGAAACTAAAAGACAACAATACAATTGAAACTGTTTTAATGAACGAAAAAGATAGAAATACAATATGTATCTCAACACAAGTAGGCTGCCCACTTGCTTGCAAGTTCTGTTTAACTGGCCAAATTGGTTTTATAAGAAATTTAGAAGTTCCAGAAATAATATCTCAAATTCTTCTAACAAAACAATTCATTGAAGATAAAAATAAAAGATTAAATATTGTCGTTATGGGAATGGGAGAACCTTTACTAAACTATGATAATTTAGTAAAAGCTATAAAATTTATCACTCTTGATTGGGGTATAGGACTCGGTAAAAAAAGAGTAACAATATCCACTGCTGGAATAGCTGATAAAATTTACAAATTAGCAGATCAAAATCTCGGAACAAAACTCGCTGTATCATTAAATTCAGCAAATAATGAAAAAAGAGACTATTTGATGCCTATTAATAAAAAATTCCCATTAGAAATATTAAAAAAATCTCTTTTATATTACCAAAAAAAAGACAATCGAAATAGAATAACTTTTGAATATATTTTAATAAAAAATATCAATGATTCTCCAGAAGATGCTCATCAAATTCTAAATTTTGTAAAAGGTCTCAAATATAAAATTAATCTGATCCCTTACAACGAATCTGATTTTCTTGATTTCAAATCACCAAATGAAAATGATATACAAAAATTTATTAAAATAATATTAAATGGAAATGGTGCTGTAACTGTCAGACGTTCAAAAGGTTCTGATATCCTTGCAGCATGTGGTCAATTAAAAGCAAATTTTGAGTTAAAATGCCAGATTTTATAAAAGTTTTTATTTATAATTTCAAAACCGCATCTCCTGAAAAACAATTTTTAATATTTTTAGCTTTTTTTCTTCCATTTATAATAACAGCCATAGTACAAACTATTTTAAAAAGATATTTAACAAAAAAACGAATAAAAAAAGAATTTCTAACCGAATGCAGGCGAAAAAAACTATCAAACAAAGAAATTAATTTTATTAAAAATATTTTGAATTTTCTTAATATAAAAATAACCCCAAGAATAATAAAATATTCATTTAATTTTGTAAAAATTATCTCTCAATATGCTTATCAGTGTATAAATAAAAAAATAGACATATATAAAGCAATGAATACTATTTCTCGACTAAAACATATTGGACAAAAAATATTTGCTGATTTTCCTGAGAGATATTTTACTACAAGAGAACTTCCTATTGATCAAAAAGTTACCCTAAAACTTATACAATATGATAAAAATTATTATGGAATAATTTTCAAAATAAATGATACAAATTTTGTTGTAAGGACTAATGAAGCAATAATGCCGCAATTTATTAAAATTGGTTCTCCAATTCAAATAAAAATTATTCAAGGTAACGAGGGTATATATTACATTAATTCAATAGTAGATGATTTCAAAGTAAAAAAAAATAAAGAAATATATATTGCACATTCAATTGATATTATTTTTAAAAATCTAAGAAGATATAAAAGATATTCATTAAATATACCTGTTCAAATATCAGACAAAACAAGCTCTAAAAGATATCAAAAAATAATTTCTGGTATATTAATTGATATAAGCCGTGGAGGTTGCAAACTATCCGCAAATCCTGGAAACTTTCTAAAAAATACAATAGTTAATATAAAATTTTTTTACAATGATAAAGAATATAG
Organism: uncultured bacterium; assembly: GCA_964384205.1. Lineage (GTDB taxonomy): Bacteria > JAGOEH01 > JAGOEH01 > JAGOEH01 > CAYLKS01 > CAYLKS01. The sequence goes on from CAYLKS010000009.1 coordinate 53,092, forward strand.
TTTTTCAGGAAGAATTATTGGTAAAACTGAAAATTTAGATTTAATGGAAGAACACTTAAATATAAAATTTGAAGAATTATCAAATAAAGAAAAAAGGGACTTAAATTACCTTATTTATTCGTTAGAAGAAAAATTTAAAGACAAAAAAAGTTAACTAAAAATCAAAAAAATGATTGACAAATAAATAAAATAGATTTATTATTATATTCAAATTTTTACAAGGATTTTAGAATGTTTATTAACATCTCAAGAGTAAAAAAAGGCGAAAAAATCTTTAATTTTGAAAAGAAATGGGAAGATTTTAATATTGAATTCGATTTAATAAATGAATTCATAGATCCTGTTTTAATAAACATCGAAGCAAATTTTAACAAACAAGAGCTTCAATTAAATATAAATATAAAATCTCAGCTGATAATGCAATGCGCTAGATGTCTGGAAAATTTTGATTATAATGTGAATCTTCAATTTATAAAAGTATTTAAATTAAAAGAATTAGATGAGTATTATACAAAACAAAATAAAAATGAAGATTTTGAAATAATTAAACCAACCACAGAAACGGTTAATATCTACAATGATATTAGAGATTATATTATTCTATCTTTCCCCATGAAGCCACTTTGTAAAGAGGATTGCAAAGGATTATGCGCTCGCTGTGGTAAAAATTTAAATTATGAAAAATGTATCTGTAAAAAAGAAATAGATCCAAGACTATTAGTATTCAAACAACTTTTAATTGGACAAGGAGGAAAGTAATGGCTGTTCCAAAGAAAAAAACAAGTAAATCTAGATCAAGAAAAAGACGAACCCATTGGAAATTAAGCAAACCGGCATTATCTACTTGTAGCAATTGTGGTGCTGTTAAAAGACCACATTTTATATGTCCGGAATGTGGTTATTATGATGGAGAACTAGTAGTATCTCAAAAAGAGGATTAATCAAAAGTGAAAATTGCACTGGATGCAATGGGTGGGGATTTTGGAATCCCTATCACAATTCAAGGAGCTCTTTTAGCTATTAAAAAATTGAAAGATATTAGTAAAATCATATTAGTAGGTAATGAAGATGAAATAAAAAAGGAATTAAATAAATACAGCTTTAATAAAAACAAAATAGCAATATTACATGCACCTGAAGAAGTTACAATGAAGGATCTACCATCAACAGCAATAAGGCAGAAAAAACAATCATCATTAGCACTGATGTTTGAGCTTCATAAAAATAATAAAGTAGATGCAGTTGTGTCTGCTGGTAATACTGGCGCTATAATGGCATTTGCACTTACCACACTTGGAAGATTACCTCTTATCAAAAGACCAGCAATTGCCATTACGTTACCTACTATTACAGGTCAACCTGTTGTATTATTAGATATAGGTGCAAATTCTGACTGTAATCCTCGCAATTTAGTTGAATTTGCTTATATGGGTAGTATTTTCGCTAAAAATGTTTTAAATATTGAAAAACCAAAAATTGGTCTATTAAGCATTGGAGAAGAGCCTTCTAAAGGGAATGAATTAACTGTAAAAACTCATAAAATTCTTGCAACGTCTCCGGATCTAAACTTTAAAGGCAATGCAGAAGGAAGAAACATCTTCACTGGTGAATTTGATGTTATTGTAACTGATGGTTTTATAGGAAATATAATAGTAAAACACAGCGAATCACTATTTACATTATTCTCAAAAATCTTAAAAGATGCTGTAAAGAAAAATCCTATTTCAATGATAGGAGCGTTGTTACTAAAACCAGCATTCGGGGCAATTAAAGAAAAATTAAATTATGAAAACTATGGCGGTGCTGCTCTACTGGGAATTAATGGAAATTGTATTATTGCCCATGGAAGATCTACTCCTGTTGCATTAATGAATGCTATTAAAGAAGCTGTAAATACTTTTATCCATAAAGTTAATATTCAAATTGAAGAAGAAATGCAAAAAATTAATTTAAAGGATACATAATGAAAGACAGAATCGCAATTATTACCGGTGGTGATCGTGGAATTGGCTTTGCAATTTCACAAAAAATTGCCGAAGAAGGCGGCATACCTATAATTTTAAATAGAAATGAAGAATCAGGAAAAAATGCTGTTGAAAAAATTAAAAATTTAGGTTTTACAGCATACAATTATAAATTAGATGTAACGGATGCAAATAGCATAAAGGAAACTATATCTGATATTTATAAAAAATTAGGGCAAATAGACTATCTTGTTAATAATGCTGGTGTTACAAAAGACATGCTACTTATCAGACTTAAAGAAGAAGACTGGGACTTTGTTTTATCAGTAAATTTGAAAGGAGCATTTCTTGTAACCAAAGAAGTTGCTCGTTATATGATGAAAAAAAAATATGGATCAATTGTAAATATTACCTCAGTAGTTGGACAAATAGGTAATCCTGGCCAGGCAAATTATTCTGCATCTAAAGCTGGGCTAATTGGATTTACAAAATCAGCAGCTCGAGAATTAGCCGGAAAAAATATTAGGGTTAATGCTGTAGCTCCTGGGTTTATAGAAACAGATATGACTGAAGTTTTACCTGAAGATGTAAAAAAATATTTTATGGACCAAATTTTGATTAAAAGGCCAGGAAAGCCTGAAGATGTTGCAGAACTCGTTGTATTTTTATTATCTGATAAATCAAGTTATATCACCGGTCAAGTAATTAATGTAGACGGTGGAATGGTACTTTAAAAAGGAGGAAAATAATGGCTTCTGAAGTTTTCGAAAAAGTAAAAGAAATTATTGTTGAACAATTAGATGTAGATCCAGATCAAGTTACAATGGAAGCTCGTTTCATTGAAGATCTTAATGCTGATTCTCTTGATACTGTTGATTTAATTATGGCATTAGAAGAAGAGTACGATTTAGAAATTCCTGAAGAAGAGGCGCAAAAATTAAAAACTGTTGGAGATGCTGTTAATTACATAGAATCTCATAAGGAATAAAATATGGAGAGAAAAAGGGTAGTTATTACCGGTTTAGGTACAGTTAACCCTTTAGGTAATAATTTAAAAGAAACATGGGATGCCGCTTTAAATGGTAAATCAGGTATAGATCTAATAACAAAGTTTGATACAACAAATTTTGAAACAAAAATTGCTGGTGAAGTTAAAAATTTAGATTATTCCGATGTGCTAAGTAAAAAAGAAGCGAAAAGAATGGATCTTTTTACTATATTTGGAATGTATGCTGCGGCAGAAGCAGTAAATGATGCTGGAATAGATTTTTCTTTACTTGATAATCCTTTTGATGCAGGTGTGATAATAGGTGTTGGAATGGGCGGTATCCAGACTTTTGAAGATCAATTAGAGGTATTAAAAACTAAAGGTCCAAGAAGGGTTAGCCCTTTCTTTGTTCCTATGCTTATTCCTGATATTTTACCAGGACATATTGCTATCAAATATGGAATAAAAGGAGATAATTATACAACTACTTCTGCATGTGCATCATCAGGGCATGCAATAGTCAATGCTTACTGGAGTATTGCTACTGGAAAACAAAAAGTTATTATCACTGGAGGAGCAGAAGCTGCCATTACTCAGTTAGCCCTTGCTGGTTTTAACTCATCTAAAGCTTTATCAACAAGAAATGATGCACCTCATGAAGCATCTCGTCCTTTCGATAAAGATAGGGACGGTTTTATAATGGCAGAAGGTGCAGCAATTCTAATATTAGAAGAATTAGAATTTGCTAAAAAACGTGGTGCTAAAATATATGCTGAAATTGTTGGATTTGGAATAAGTGGAGATGCATACCACATAACAGCTCCCGATCCAGAAGGTAAAGGTGCTGTTGCTGCTATGGAAAAAGCTATTAAAATGGCTGGTATTTCCAAAGAAGAAATTATGCATATAAATGCTCACGGCACATCAACTCCTTTCAATGATAAATTTGAAACGTTAGCTATAAAAAAAGTTTTTGGAGAACATGCATATAAAATAAAAGTATGTTCTACCAAAAGTATGACCGGTCACTTACTTGGTGCAGCCGGTGCTATAGAAGCATTGTTTACTACTCTTGCATTAAAAGAACAAGTTATTCCACCTACAACCAACTATACAACTCCTGATCCTGAATGCGATCTTGATTATAACCCAAATAAAACTTCTGAATTCAATTTCAAATATGCTTTAAGCAATTCATTTGGTTTTGGTGGTCATAATGCTTCTATTTTATTCAAAAAATTTGAAGATTAAATTATGCCAGAATAAATAAGGAAGGACTTTAAAAAGTCCTTCCTTAATTTTTCTTTTATGAAATTTGATATAAATAAAATAACAGAATTAGAAAAAATTATAAAATACTCTTTTAAGGATAAAGAGCTTCTTATATTAGCTCTTAAACATAGATCCATCACGGGCTATAAAGATTGGTCAAATGAAAATAATGAAAGATTAGAATTTCTTGGCGATGCTATTCTGGAATTCATCGTTGTGGATTTCCTATACAAAAAATTTCCAAATAAACAAGAAGGAGAACTTTCTAAAATAAAATCCACACTTGTAAGCAGAAAAATATTGGCTATAATAATCAAAAATTTAAAAATCAATGAATATATTATTATTTCTGAAGGGGAAGAACAAACAGGCGGTAGAGAAAGGCCATCAATATTAGCAAATGTTTATGAAGCTATCCTTGCTGCAATATATCTTGATGGTGGTATAAGACAAGCTAAAAAATTTGTTAATAATACAATTTTAAAAAATTACAATGATTTTATTAAGGACATAAACTATTTTAATTTTAAAAGTAGACTGTTAGAATTTATTCAAGGAAAATTCAAAGTACAGCCAATTTATAAAGTAATTGAAGAATCCGGGCCTGATCATAATAAAACCTTTACAATAAATGTTTATTTTAAAGATAGATTAATAGGCCAGGGAAAAGGTTCATCAAAAAAAAGTGCTCAACAAGAAGCAGCTCATAATGCTTTAATAAGATTGGGAGTACTGGATGAATAATAACTACTGGCTTATCCAAAATAAAACAAATATACCATATTATCTCAATATGTTAATTGATGAATATTTTTTTTACCTTGCTAAAAAAAATATCTTAACATCTCCTGTGCTTAGACTCTATACATGGTCAACCCCTTCTATCACAATTGGATATCATCAAAAAATTTCTGATTTTGATATAAATTCTCTACTCAATGATGACATAAAATTAATACGACGACCTACAGGTGGCCGGGCAGTGTTTCATTTTAATGACATTACTTATTCTATTATCATACCTCAAATGCAATACTCACGTGGAGATTATTATAAAATAATAAACATAGCTTTATACCTCGGATTAAAAAATTTAGGAATAAAAACAGAATTTGAAGACAAGGGATTAAGTCCAAAAGAAAGAAAAAATTTGCCTAAAACATGTTTTTCCTCTTCTAATAAATGGGAATTAAAAAGAAATAATAAGAAAATTGCAGGAAGCGCTCAAAATGTTTATAGAAATACACTCCTCCAACAGGGATCTATACCAATAACTCAAGATCATACAAAAATTTTTAAATATCTCAATGAAAATGAAGAAAAAAAAAGGAAATTAGAAAATTTCTATCAAAAACATACTTCATATATTTTAGAAAATATAAAAACCCCTATCCCTGAAAAACAAATATTAAATTCATTAGAAAACTCTTTTAAAGAAGTTTTCAAAATAGAAAATATTGTTTATTTTTCTGAAAATGATATATTTTAATTAAATAACATCTTGAACTATTATCATAATAATATTATTATTATAAAAAAAGGAGCTAATTATGAAAAAAATATATTTTCTATCTTTTATCTTCTTATACTCTATTTTATTAGGACAAAATGGAATAACAATAACACCATCTAATCCATCCGCAGGAGATACAATTACTATAATTTTTGATCCTTCCCAGAATTCAGAAATGCCTGATAATATAAATCAATGTGTATTACACTGGGGATATAATGGCTGGCAAACGCCACCTGCACAATATTGGCCTCCTAATTCTGTATTACATTCAGATAATGTAGCTGTCCGTTCTCCTTTTATAAAAGATGGAAAAGTTTTTAAAATACAAATTCCAACCTCTGCAGAATTTGAAGAATTAGATTTTGTTGTTAATGATGGAACTCCATCAAATCCAGGCAACAATTGGGCTCATAATGGTTCAGCAGATTGGATAATTAAAATAATTTCTAAATGGGAACCTGTTTCCCCTACACATAATGATTCAATCACTATCAAGATAAAATATTCTGGAAAAAAAGCATATTTACACTGGGGAATAAATGCTGATAGACATCATTGGACTACTCCTATAACAGACTATTGGCCTGAAGGTTCATTTTTATGGTCAGATAATGTAGCTATAGAAACTCCCTTCATAGGCCCTGATTCAAATGGTTATCTCAATATTAAAATTGGACCTTTTAATAACCATAAACAACTTGTCCAAACTATCGACTTCGTTATAAGATATGAAGATAATATCTGGGATAACAATGATAATAATGATTATCACATTAACTTATCCTTTGACAAAGTTCAAAACGGACCAGAAATAGTAATAACATCACCTGACAGCATGGCAACTGTACATAACCCATTACATATAATAGCTAATTCTAATAATGCCGACTCAATTTATATCTATTTTGATGATAAACTTGTCTATAGTGGGGATGACAAAACATTTGATAACCAAATAGAGATTGATACCACCATGCCGGGGCAGCATATATTGTATGCAATGGCTAAAAATATATCAAATAATTTAGTCCATTTTTGTTTCAGACCAGTTTATATTTTTCCTGATATGATTTATAAAAATTTTGAATATTCATTTTTAGGCTCAAAAGTAATAAATGATTCAGTATATTTTGCAATCTATGCACCAGGGAAACATTTTGTTAATTTAGTAATAGATGATAATGACACTTTAACAATGTATATTGATACTTTAAAAAATATTTTCTGGTATGGAACAAAACTAAATAACGGTGAACATTATTACTATTATTTTGTTGATGGAAGCATAAAAATTGCTGATCCTTACTCAAAATATGTACGATGGGTATATTCTCAAAATTACCAAAGTAGTAATCCACAAGACGCAAGGACAATTCTAACAATTCCACAAATACAATATAACTGGTCTGATCAAGATTTTCAAAGGCCTCCTTTAAATGAAATTATTATCTATGAAATATACACTGCTGATTTTTCTAAAAGTAAAAATTTTAATGGGATAAAAGAAAAATTATCCTACTTAAAAGAATTAGGAGTAAATGCTATTGAATTAATGCCAATTTTTGAATTTCCGGGAGGTTCAAGCTGGGGGTATAATCCAGCATTTTACTTTGCTCCTGAATTTGTTTATGGAACACCTGAAGAATTAAAAGACTTAATAAATGAAGCTCATAACTATGGTATTGCTGTAATACTCGATATCGTATTTAATCATAGTGATGGTACATCTCCAATGTATCAATTATATGAAAAACCATCAGGCCATGATTGGGAAAATGATCCATACTATCATAACCTATCAAATGATTGGGGAATGCCTGATTTTGATCATACAAAACCAGCAATGAAACAATTCATAAAGGACGTATTACAATACTGGATAACTGAATATCATATTGATGGCTTCAGATATGACCACACTTCTGGTTTTTATGAATACCAAAATACTGGATTATATATACCTAATGTAGATGATTTCACATTTTTTGTAGATAGCCTTGATTCCACTATTTATCAAATTGCCGAAGAAGACAATCCATCATGGCCTAAAGTTTCTAAAATGGATGCATGCTGGCATTTTAGATTTTATCATAATCTTTTTATAAATTTAAATCAAATTAACAATAATTCAAGTGAACACTATGGATATTCATGGGGAGATATGACTAAATTTATATCTGCTATTAGTGCAAATGATACAAAAGCATGGCCTTTTTCTGGATACAAACAAATATATTCTCCTATAAATTATATTGAAAGCCATGATGAACAGCGCATCATATATGAAGCCATAACTTATCATAACATAGATTACAATACAGCAATTCAAAAATCTAAATTAGGTTTTGCAATTCTTATGGCTGCTCAAGGGACTCCAATGCTTTATCATGGACAAGAATTCGGAATGGATAAAGAAAAAATTGTAGGAGAACAACCACTTCAATGGGATTATTTAAACAATAATGTCAACAAGGATTTATTCGAAACATATAAAAAATTAATAGCTTTAAGAAAAAATAGTATGCCACTCAAATATGGTAGTATCCTTGCTCTATTAAAAGACGATAATAAAAAAGTTGCAATATGGGAAAGAGCTTTCAATGATGAATATATTATCACTGCCATAAATCTTAATACAAAAGATGAAACTATAAATATTCCTCTTCCCTATTCCGGAATGTGGTATATGCCAATCAATAACGACTCAATAATCGCAACTCAAGATACAATCAAAAATTATCTCTTAACTTCAAACCAATTTTTAATATTATCCTCAACCAAAATACAGACAAAAATAGAAGAACAAAATCAACCTCCAAATAAAATCTATCATGATAACTATATAACAAATATGCCCAATCCTTTCAATAACTTCACAAAAATTAAAATCAAAATAAAAAATAAAGAAAAAATCAAGCTGGATATTTATAATATTTTTGGCCAAAAAATCAAAACATTATACAATGGCTACATAAATCAGGGTATTCACACTTTTATATGGAAAGCAGATTCTAATAATGGTTCTAAGGTGGCAAGTGGAATTTATTTTATCAAATTACAAAGTGAAAAGATTACAAAAACCCATAAAATATTATTATTAAAATAACAATCTACAAAAATTAAATATCTTGACATATTTATATTTATAAATATATTGCTTATATATGAAAAATTTTAAATTAATATTTGCATTATTCATTATTATCATAACTTTACTTTCAAAAAATATCCCACTAATAAAAAAAATTGATAGATTATATGAAGATACTTTTATAAAACACTTTAACGAATTTTCAAAAATAGATACCAACATTGTTTATATTTTAATTACTCAAAACAGTCTAAATAGAGGAGAACAATTCCACAATATAAAATGGCCGTGGCAACGAGAAATTTATACCTATGTTATGCAATACCTCTTAGATTGCAATGCCAAATATATATTGCTGGATTTTTTCTTTTCTGAAGGCTCAATTTATGGACCAGAAGATGATTCTATTTTCTTCTCATTCCTGAAAAATCATTATGATAAAGTGGCTACAGGTATAATATTCACAAATTCAAAAAATAATAATCCTATTGAAAAAATAAAACATAATGCCATAGATTATATTGGTGATATAACCAATATCAAAAAATACTATTCTTATTTAGATTTTCCTTATAATAATAAAATAAAAATAGGAGCTGTTAACCTAATTCAAGATATTGATGGAAATTCACGAGAAATGATCCCTGTTTTCATTTGCAAAAATTTATTATTTCCTAATCTTGCACTTACACCATTTATTAATAAAAAAATAATAATACAAAAAAATAAAATAAAAATAAACAACCATATAATTCCTTTAAAGTCAAGTGGTATTGTTAAACTTAAATACTACTCATCATCTCAGAAATATAAAAAATATGATATAATGGATGTTTTAGAAACAGCAGTAACTGGTAAAACTGATTCAATTATAAACGAAAATGCTTTCAAAAATAAAATAATTCTCATAGGTTCTGATGCCCCAGGATTAAAAGATTTACGAAAAAATCCCTTTTCCCTAACAGATCCAGGGGTACATCTTTATGGTACATTTATAAATAATTTCATAAATAATGATTTTTTACAAGAACAAAATAATACAACAATACTCATCTTTATATTTCTTTTCCTGATATTATGTGCTTATTTATTGACAAGAATAAATAATATTTCATTAAGTATCTTTTTTTTCATTATATCTTTTACAATATTACAAATTATTTTCTATTTAATCTTAAAATATACAAATGTAGTATTAACATACATGGAAATTAATTTATCTTTTATCTTAAGTTATTCCTCATTTGTTCTATATGATTTTTATCAACAAAATAAACAAAAGAAAATAATTCAATCAGCATTTTCGCAGCTTATATCTCCTGTTATTTTAAAAAAATTACTAAATAAACCAGAATTACTTAATCCTGGTGGAGAAAATAAAAAAGTTACAATATTTTTTTCCGATATAGCAAATTTCACATCATTATCAGAAAAAATAACAGCCCAAGAATTAGTGGAAATATTAAATATTTATTTTTCTGAAATGACAAATATTATTGTCCAAAAATATAATGGATTCATTGATAAATTTATAGGAGATGCAATTATGGCTTTCTGGGGAGCCCCAATAGAAGATAAAAACCAAACAATAAACGCTGCAAACAGTGCTCTTGAATGCCAAAAAGAACTTCTTAATATTAATAATATTCTAAAACAAAAAGGCCTTGATGTAAAATTAAGGATTAGAATTGGTATTAATACAGGTAATGCAATTGTTGGAATGATGGGATCAGCAAAAAAATTAAACTATACAATAATGGGAGATGCTGTTAATCTGGCATCAAGACTTGAAGGAATTAATAAATATTATAATACAAAAATTATTTTAAGTAACTCATCAGTAAAAGAACTATCCGATGATTTTGTATTACGTAAACTTGATATAATTAAAGTAAAAGGAAAAACAAAACCTACTACCATCTATGAACTCATTGGTAAAAAAGAAGATATAACTAATGAAATGTTAGCTATAATCAACAATTTTGAAATAGGACTCAATTTTTATTTTCAAAGAAATTTTGAAAAAGCATTAGATATTTTTTTATCTAATAATCAAAAAGATATAGTTTCTTCAATATTTGCCGATAGATGTAAATATTATTTACAAAAGCCCCCTCCAGATAATTGGGATGGTATTTTTATATTTAAATCAAAATAATCTAACCTAAAAAAATAACATTCTGAGCCATCTCTTTAAAAGTGTCATCATGAGTAATTATTATACTCTGTTGATGATTATCTAAAATAATACTGAGATTATCCGCTAATGATCTTCTTTTTTCAATATCAAGATTATTAGTAGGTTCATCAAAAATTGAAAAATTTGCATTACTAAAAAAACTTGCCATTGCAAA
>CAYLKS010000010.1:0-61988 GCA_964384205.1 uncultured bacterium
AAATTTTGATATTATATATGCAGAGGGGATACCTTGTCTATTACAATCCCAAAATTTAAAAAAAAAACTTGAAAATAGTATTAAAATTATTATATTTAATTGATTGAGCTACTTAAATAAAATGAGAATGGATGCTTCATTAAATGAGAATGAGAAAGAGAATTTTATTTATTTTTATAATTATTATAATTAATAGAGTAATAGTAATTGAAGGGTATGAACCAGAAGAGGTTAAAGTTGCATTAATTCTTAGAATATTAGAATATACTCATTGGTCTAATATTGATACAGATTCTATTTTTTATATGGGGGTTATAGGTGGGGGAAAAATTTTAAAATATCTAAATAAAATTCCTGATGATTATGTGATAAAAGGGAGAAAAATTAAGGTTAATAAAATATCACGTAATATTAAAAGTATTAAAAAGATAAAACAGTATAGAGTAATAGTAATCCCTAAAGAAGTTAAAGTTTCTAAAAAAGATATAGAGAATATTATTAAATATAATAGAAATATTTTACTTATATCTGAAGATATAGAGAATTGTTGTGATAATATTCTTGTATCTTTTTTTATTAAAGAAGGAGCAATCAGGTTTAAAATTTATTTTGAAAATATGCCTGTATTTAATATTTCTTTTGATGAAACTTTATTAAGATATGCTTATGAAAAATAGAATAAGAAGTTTTTTTAAAAATTTAGAAATAAAATATAAAATTTTTTTATTGAGTGTATTTGCTTATATAATAGGAATAATGATATTTTCCCTTTTATTTATGTTTTTTCATATTCAATACACAAAAGAAAAAGAGTATAAGAATGCTTTTGTTCATTCACAAATTATTTCTAAAAATATTGCTTTTAATCTGGAAATTGCTAAATTTGATAAAATGGCTTCTGAGAAAACTAAATCTCAAATACAACATTTTTTTTATATTGATAATCTTGATCTGGTAGTAGTATATGCTTCTGATAGTTCTGTTTTTACTTATTTAAAAAAGGATGAATATAAAGGAAATATTCCTTTATTAAAAGAGATAATACCTGGGTTTAATAGGAAAAATCTTATTTTATTAGAACCGATAAAAAGTAATAATAAGATTTTGGGGTATTTATTGTTAGTTTATAATAATAAAATTATATATGATCAGGTTTATAGATATTTGAGATATATTATAATACTTGTTTTAGTTTCATTAATTGTTGTATTTGTTTTTGTAAGTTTTTTACAGAGGATTATTTCACACCCCATATTAGAATTGGCAAATTTAACTAAGGAAATTACAGAAAATGAGAAATTTTCAATTAAATTAGAAACAGATAGAAAAGATGAGATTGGTATATTATATCATGTATTTTCTAATATGCTGGAAAAGATAAATTATAGAGATTCAGTGATGAGGCAAACTAATGAGAATTTACAATATACTAAAACATTTTTAAAAAATGTGATAGATTCTATGCCATCAGTATTGATTTCAATTGATAATAAATTTAGGATTAATCAATGGAATTTAGTAGCTTCAAATTTTTTTAATAAGAATGAAAAAGATGTTTTAGGAAAAAATATTTATGAAGTGGAAAGATTGTTTACCAGATACAAAGAAGGGATTAATTATGTTATAAATTATAAAGAAAGTGTTAAATACTCCAGAAATATTCTTATTATAAATGATCAGAAAATATATGTTAATATTTTGATTTTTCCATTATCTATTGAAAATATTTATGGAGGAGCAGTAATAAGAATAGATGATATTACAGAACTTGAAAAGAAAGAAGAGCAGTTGAGGCAAGCTCAAAAAATGGAGTCTATAGGATTGTTAGCAGGTGGTATAGCCCATGATTTTAATAATTTATTAGCAGGTATAGTAGGAGTTATAACCCTTTTGGATTATAAATTAAATAATAATATAGAAATTTCTAAAGAAGAATTAATGAAAAGTATTAGTAATATATTTGAAACAACTAAAAGAGCTACAGATTTAGTAAGGCATATGCTTGCATTATCAAGAAAACAGGATATGTATTTTGAAAAAATAAATATAAAAGAAGCTTTAGAAAATATTATAAAAATATGTAAGAATACATTTGATAGATCGATTGAGATAATATATGAGGATAGACTATATTCTTCTTCGGCATTAGTTTTTGCTGATCAGTCTCAGATAGAGCAAGCTTTTTTAAATATTGCGATAAATGCCTCTCATGCAATGACTATTATGAGAAAAGATGATGGTCATAAAGGAGGCAAGTTGATATTTTCTATTGAGAAAATAGTTGCTGATAAAAATTTTATTGAATATCATCCACAAGCAACCTTAGATGTTGTGTATTTTGTTGTAAAAATATCAGATACTGGAATTGGGATTTCAAAAGAAATTCTTGATAAAATTTTTGATCCTTTTTTTACTACGAAAGATAAAACTAAAGGTACTGGATTGGGATTATCTATTGTTTATAATATAATAAAACAGCATAATGGTTTTATTACAGTATATTCAGAATTGGGGAAGGGGACCAGTTTTAATATTTATTTACCGAGAATTAGTAATAATGATAAAGATTTCAATATTAATAGAGAAGATAAGGTTATGAATATAAAAAAAGGTAGGGGAACAATTCTTGTTATTGATGATGAGGAAATGATACAGGAGATAGCATCGGATATTCTTAGAGAATGTGGCTATAAAGTTTTAACAGCAAGCAACGGTAATGAAGGTATAGAAATTTTTCAACAGAATATAGATAAAATATCATTAGTCATTTTGGATTTAAATATGCCAGGAATGGATGGTAGAGAAACCTATTTAAAATTAAAAGAAATAAAAGAAGATATAAAAGTGGTCATTTGTTCTGGATTTATTCATGATGATAGGCTTAGAAATTTAATTGATAAAAATAAAATAATTTTTATTCAAAAACCATTTACGCTAAAACAATTATCAGATGTAGTTTATAGGGTGTTATATGAGCAGAATTAGTTTTGTATTAATTTATTTTTTATTTTTGTTTTATTGTGAAACAGCCAAGCCTGTATCGAATGACAATGATAATAGTGGTATTAATATTAAACTAACAATTAATCCAGAATCGTTGAAAGTAGATACTATTAGAGAATGCGTTATATGGGCATCTATTACAGAAGATAATAAAATAGTTAAAGATTCTACATTGGTACGGTTTTCATCAAGCCTTGGTGAAATTACTCAAAAAGCATATACCCAGGGTGGTGTAGCTGAGGCTATTTTAAAAAACACAGATACAGTTACTACTGGAATTTGTAAAGTTATTGTTTTAGTTAAAAATAAAAGTGATACAGGCTTTATAGTTTTTTATAAATAAATTTTAAAATCATAATATAATTTAAAAAAGAAATAGATGAGATTAATAGAAATTTTATAAAAAAATTATTTATAGGAATTATATTAAATATAAATTTATATAATAGAAAAATAGAACTTATTAAGCTTATTATTATAAATTTTTTTATAATATATTTATATTCTATTGAAATTATTTTTTTGTCTAAATATTTTTTTAATATAAAGAATTGTACAGTAAAAGAGATAGAGGTAGCTAATGCAATACCTGCATGCTTTAAAAATGTTTTATATAATAAAAAATTTAAAATTATATTTAGTATACCACCTATAGCAGAAGTTATAAGGGGTATTTTATTTTTTTCAAAATTTGAAAATATTCTGAGAAGAATAGAATTTAATCCCATTGGTAATAGTCCAGGGAGATAGAATGCAAAAGCGAAAGCAGTATTAGATACCGAGTTATCATTAAAATTTCCTCTTTTGAATAAAATAGCAATAATCTCATTTCTAAAAATAATTGAGAAAATTATTATTGGAATTAATATAATTAGATTTATATTAAAGCCTTTTTGAATATAATATTTTATTTTTTGTTTGTCATTGTTTAAATTTATTAATTCTGTAGCTGTTGTTCTTGAGACTGCCAGTGATATGATTGCAAAAGGGAGCTGTATAATTCTAAATGAATAGTATAAATAGGTAATAGAACCTGTAGATAAAAGAGAAGCTACAAATTTATCAACTATTTCTACGGATTTGTTTATAAGAGATGAGACAAATATTTGAAAAGAGTTATTTTTAGTTGAGTTATAGCTTTCCTTAAGTAATTTATTATTTATTGTTTTTGTATTAGTTTTTATTGATTTATTTTTATAAAGAATATAATAAAATGGTATTTGGATAGTAAAAAATATAAAACTTCCACAAGTATATCCGATTGAAATGGCAGATATACTGATTTGTTTACCGAATATTAGAATTGATAGTATAACAATAATATTTATCAATACAGGAGCAAAAGAGTATATAATATATTTTTTTTCGTAGAGAAGGAATGCACTTATGAAAGTTCCAAGGGAAATAAAAAATATAAATGGTAAAAGAATTAATGCAAGATTATACGTTAGAGTAAATGTTTGTTTATTAAAGCCAGGGTATAGGTAGTGAATTAGGATTTTTAAGAAAGGAAAAATAATCAATGTTCCCAAAAAAGACATTATTATAACCAATATTAATATTTTTTTAAGATAGAACTGGCCGGTTTGTTGATCTTTTACATATAGGTTTTTATATATTGGCATAATAGCTCTTTCATACATTTCTTCGCCTAATATACGTCTAAAAAGTGATGGAATTTGAAAAGCAGCATAGAAGGCGTCTGTTAGATATGATGTTCCAAAGTATGATGCAATTAGAATATCTCTTAAAAAACCAACAATTCTGGATGTAATTGTTCCTATTGATAGATAAAATGTATTTTTTAGCTTCATTGTATTATATTATTATAAAATTTATTTTTTTTCAAGATAAATATTATTAACTTGACTAAATATGATAAATATATTAATCTTGATATCATGATAGGGAAGAAGTTAAGTTTAATAATTACAGTTTATAATAGATTTGATCTATTAATAAAATCTCTTTTTTCTATAAAAAATCAATATATAAAACCTTATGAATTGATTATAGCAGATGATGGTTCAAGTGAGAATATTTCTGAACATTTAAGAGATTATATTGAAGAATTTGATTTTAAAATCAGGTATATATATCAAAAAGATAATGGATTTAGACTTGCTAAAAATAGAAATAATGCTGTAAGAATTTCCAGGGGGGATTTTTTGTTTTTTATTGATCAGGATATTGTTTTAACAAGAGGTTATCTGAAAAAAATTATTAACAATATACAGGAGAAAATGTTTATCGTAGGTTATCCTATTAGGTTGTCGGAAGAAGAATCAAAAAAATTAACTATTGATATAATTGAAAATAATAGATTTGAGAATTTTATTGACAATAAATCTCGTAGTAAATTAAAAAAACAATATAGGAAAGAATTGTTTTATAATATATTATTCAAAATGAAATTGAGAAAAATTGGAACAAAGGTTCGGGGGGGACTCTTTGCAATATCTAAAAAAGATTTTTACATAGTAAATGGTTTTGATGAAAATTATATTGGTTGGGGTAATGAAGACGATGATATTTGTAATAGATTATATAATGCTGGTGTTATTGGGAAAAATATTTTTTTTGATGATGAATTTGCATTCCATCTGTTCCATCCATATAATCACGATAATGGTTTTCGGAAAAATTTAGAGTATTATTTAAATAATAAAAATAAAAAGAGTGTTGAGTGTGAAAAAGGTGTTTCTGAAAGCCTTAGTAGTGATATATATTATTTTGATTTGAATTAGATAAACGAGCAATTAATTCTTGTCTTTTTAATTTATAATTAGCTAAGATAAAGCCAAATATAAAATAGTAGTTAATTCTAAATAAATTATTGTTTATAAGCATTGTTAATAGCATTATCAAAAAGCTACAGGCAAGTGCGATGGAATTAGTAACAAGTATATTATTTTTGATATAATTATTAAATTTAAAATTTACCCCGTAAAGAAAGATAAAAATATATATTACAATAAATGTCCCAATAATTCCATATTGTGAAAGTATTTCAGAATAGAGATTTCCTGTTTGTACAAAACCACCAGAACCTAATATTGGATTATCCCAAAATACTTTTAAACTATAATTTATTGAATTAATACGAGTGAGCCCTGATGATGATTGGGTGGGGAAAAGAAATTTTGCAATAATATCAAATATAAATTTTATTTTTCCAGTACCATAAAATCCTATTATTGTGAAAAATAACAAAGAGAAAATAATCAAAAAAATTGTTGATAAATGAAGTGTTTTTTCTTTTATATATTTTAAAATAAAAATAGTTACTATGACAATAGAAGGTAGGAATAACAGCCATGTACTGGAAGAAAAGCTAAAGATCATATTTATTGATAATACGATAAGACATAATATATGGAATTTTTTGGTATATATATAATTTTCTTTTAAAAAATAAATTATGTATAAAGGACTAATATATAATAAAAATGTTCCATAATAGGATGGTTCCCATTCGCCACCCCTTAATCTAAAAAGATTAATTCCGCCATGTCTCCATATAGGAAGAGGAGGAGAGTTTGTAATGTAAAATTGTATTATACTGAAAATACTCCATATTCCTATAAAAGTATGAATCGTTAAATATAGTTTTATATAGTAATTTAATTTATTTGGTGATGTCGAATTATTCAGTAGATATAAAATAGGAGTTAGGTTTATAAAGAGCCAGAAAAAGTTTTTTAATGTGTTTGTACTTAATGTCTTAAATGAAAAAAGAGCTGAATTATTTGTAAATGAAGATAAAGATGAGAAATAATGTTGGAAATAGTCTATATTTAATTGCACATAAAAATAAGAGATAAACATTATCAGAGCAAAGATAAAAAATGGGAATAAATAAATTTTGAAATATATTTTTATAATGTTTAGATATAGTAGTAAATTACTTATTATTAACAATAATATAAATACATCAATTAATTTGAGTGTTATACCGAATACGTCATAATGAAATATTCCTACAAATGGGGATAAAATAATCATAATATTCATTATATCTATTTTTTTTATTAAAATTAATGATATGAAGATAGTAGCAGTTATTAAATAAAACAGATCGTATATGTTATTTTTAATAAAAAAGAAAGAAATATATTGAATACTGTATATGAAAATTAAGAACAATATTAATTTATTGAGGATTTTTGAATCATTACTTGAATAAATATTTTCCATAAAATTATAAATATTGCAGGGCTTCAATTGTAGTGGGTTAGAAAAATCAAAAAATTTTGTTTTTAATATAATCTTATTTTTTTCTGTTTGCAATTGTTTTTTTAGGGGCTTTATAAGTTTTCATTGTTTTTATATTATTAAATAGTGAATAAGAATTTAAAGAGAAAACATTACATTTTTTAGATATTTTATTGTGGATTTTAAAATCGACAGCTACTTATTTTGGCAAATATTTTATTTAGTGTAAATTAATTATAAAATATTGAAGTCGTTTTTTATGATTTTTATTTTTAATTATTATAAATTTTTTTATTTTTTTGAATTTGACAATTTTAAAAATTTGTTATATTTTCAACTAAAAAATATGGAGAAGAAAGGAGAGTTTTAATGTTAGAAGTAAAAATTTCTGAACTTATTATGGAGAATTTTTATAGGAAATTAAAATCTAATTTATCAGTGGATATTGCTATTGTTGGTGCGGGGCCGAGTGGGCTTTTATTATCGTATTTATTGGCCAGACAAGGGAAAAAAGTGGTTGTTTTTGAGGCTAAAAATGCTCCTGGAGGTGGTATTTGGGGTGGTGGTATGTTATTTAATGAAATAGTAGTACAAAAGGATTTAACCCATGTATTGGATGAGCTTGAAATAGATTATAAAATTTATAATGAGTTAGTGACTATAGATTCTGTTCATTTTGCCTCTGCATTAATTTATAAAGCTACAAAAAATGGAGTTGTAATTTTTAATAATATTTATGTAGAAGATATTGTTTTAATAAACAAGAGAGTCAAAGGAGTTGTAATAAACTGGTCTCCAGTAATAAAAAATCAAATGCATGTAGATCCTATAACTGTATATGCAGATTTTGTAACTGATAGTACAGGACATCCTGCTTTTGTAGTTGACTTATTGGCAAAAAGAGGAATAATTCAAAGGAATGTAGAATTTCCTATGGATGCAGAAATTGCTGAAGATTTTGTAGCTAAGGCAACAGGTGAAGTTTTTGATGGTTTAGTTGTTACTGGTATGGCAGCTACAGCTGTAAAAGGTGGACCTCGAATGGGGCCTATTTTTGGTGGTATGTTAAAATCTGCAATTAGAGCAAGTGAATATATTTTAGAAAAGTTAGGAGATTAGGATGACACAAATAGAATTTGCAAAAAAAAATATTATTACAAAGGAAATGGAATTTGTTGCAAAAAATGAAAATATTGATTTGCAGAGTATAAAGAATAATCTTATAGAAGGGACATTAGTTATACCAAAAAATAAGTTACATGATTTTAGTAATATTAAAGCTATTGGTAAAGGTGTTTCTATAAAAATTAATGCAAATATTGGAACATCAAAGGGGTATTCTTCTTTGTCTGAAGAGCTTGAGAAGATGAATGTTGCTATTAAGTATGGAGCTGACGCAATAATGGTTCTATCAACATGGGGAGATATTCAAGATATAAGAAAAACAGTAGTTGAAATATCACCTGTACCAGTAGGATCTGTTCCTGTATATGATGCAGCTGTAAAATCAGTTAAGTCTGGAAAAAAGGTAACAGACTTTAGTGAGAAAGATTTTATAGATATGTTTTTGATGCATGCAAAAGATGGGGTGGATTTTACTACTATTCATGCAGGTATAAATTTTAATGTTTTAGAGTATATAAAGAAGTCTAATAGAATTTTGAAGATTGTTAGTAGAGGTGGTTCTATAATAGCAGGATGGATGATTGTTAATAAAAAAGAAAATCCTTTTTATTCTCATTTTGATGAGATTTTAGATATTGCAAGAGAATATGATGTTACTTTAAGTCTTGGGGATGGAATGAGACCGGGAGCTATTGTTGATGGTAGTGATCCTCAGCAATTTGAAGAATTGTTTGTCATTGCAGAGTTAATTGATATGGCAAAAAAGAAAGATGTACAGGTTATTGTAGAGGGGCCCGGGCATATTTCTATTGATATGATTGAAACTAATGTTAAATTAATGAAGAGTATTTGTAAGAATGTTCCTATATTTTTGTTAGGCCCGATTGTTATTGATAATGCGCCTGGGTATGATCATTTAACTTCTGCGATTGGCGGAGCTTTTGCTGCTTATTTTGGAGCTGATTTTTTATGCTATGTTACACCTGCAGAACATCTTGCTTTACCGGATATTGAAGATGTAAAAGAAGGAGTTATTGCTTCTAAGATTGCGGCAATAGCTGGTGATGTTAGTAGAAATAACAAACAAGCAATGGAAATTCAAAAACAGATGGCAATTGCAAGAAGAGATTTTAATTGGGATAAAATGTTTAGTCTATCTGTGAATCCGGATAAAGCTAAAGATTATAGAGAAAAACGTTCTTATGATGAAGATAAGGGATGTTCAATTTGTGGCCCTTTTTGTGCTATTAAAATTGTTAAAGATTATATTTCATGAGAAAAGGAGTTTCTACAAGCATTATAAAAAGCAATATTGATTTATTGCATAAATTACCGGATGCAGATTTATATGAACTCGGCTTTTTTAATGCTGAAGATCTGGACAGAATAAAATCATTTATTAATCAAAAAAATACAAGTTTCGGTATTCATTGTCCTTTTGTTTATAGGTTTCCTCGTCATCCTCATTTGACTTCAATGGATAATGCAAAAAGAAAAAAGACAATGGAGATTATTGAAAAATGTGCTATTTTATCTAAAGACCTCAAGGCAGAGTATATTGTTGTTCATTTCCCAGATTCTTATCAAAATGAAAACTGGTTAATGTTATTAGATTATATAAAATCTTTTTTATCGCATATTAATCACATCATTCCGGTTAGAATAGAAAATGTTTATTTTAATAAGTATTTTCATTCTTATAGAGATTATCTGAGATTTTTTGAAGATACAGAATTTACTTTTTGTGTAGATATAGGCCATTTATTAATGGATGCTGAATATTTTAGATTTAATCCTCTTGAATTCATAAAAAAAACAAAAAATTTTATTTCTGAATTTCATATTTATTATGCTGATATTAGAAGTTATAAAAAGTGTCATCATAAGCCATGGAAGGAAGATGAAAATTTTTTACGAATTTTAAATTTTATTAAATCTTTTGATTGTGATATGGTAATAGAACCTACACCTTATTGTAATGAAGGATTGGATAAACTATTAATTTATTGGAGGAATTTATAATGAAAGTTGCTATTATATCCGGTATTGATCCATCGGGTAATGCGGGATTTATCCAGGATGTTAGCCTTTTATCTTCTCTGGGGATTCAGGTATGCGGCACAATTGGTACTTTTACTACTCAATCATATGATGAAGTTATTGATTTTAGATTTAGAAATATTGAGGAAATAATAAAGGATTTAGAATATGTTGGGGATTTTGACGTTATAAAAGTTGGGTTAGCAGATCCCGCACTTATAAAAGTGTTAAAAGAAAGATTTGATAAAACTATAGTGTGGAATATTATTTTAAAATCTACTTCAGGGAAACAGTTTATCAAAGCTGATGATATAAAAAATTATTTAAGTTTTGCAGATTATGTTATATTGAATTCTGTTGAGGTAGAGGAATTAGGTGAAAAAAGAAAAAATTTTATTGTTACAGGTGGGCATAGAGGCACTGATAAAATAATAGTAGAGTACGACAATAAATATTTTGAATCTGAAAAAATTGATGGAAGTTTTAGAGGTACTGGATGTGTTTTTTCTTCAATGATAGCGGGTTTTTTATCTATGAAATATAAAATTGATGAAGCAATCAATAGTTCCTTGTATTTTATGGTATATTATCTGAAAAAATCTCAAAGGAAAGTGGACATTCAGAATATAGCAAGGGAATGGCTCAAGTATGATTTATTGCAAAAATTAGAAAAGATATTGCCATATTATTTAGAAATATCAGAATACACAGTACCTGAAGTTGGGCAAAATATTTCTTATGCCCTTCCGTGGGCAGAAAATGAATCAGATGTTGCAAAATTTCCAGGACGAATCAGGCTTTGTAGGGGTAAAGGAGCAGTTATTTCATGTGCATCCTTTGATGATTCTTCTCATACTGCAAGAATGACTCTGGAGATGATGAAAAAATTCCCACATATTAGAACAACTGTAAATATTCGATATGAAGAAAGTTATATAAAAAAAGCTATAGAGAAAGGTTATATTATAAAAAAACATAATAGAGAAAAAGAGCCAGAGGAGGTAATGAAAAAAGAAGGTTCATCATTAAGATGGGGAATTTACAATATTGTAAACGATATGGAAGTACCACCAGATTTTATCTGGGACGATGGATATTGGGGTAAGGAACCTATGATTAGGGTTTTTGGAAGGAATCCAGAAGAAGTATTGAACAAAATCAAAGATATAATTTTTTGATATGGAACATAGATAGGTATTTTTATGTTAAAAAATAAAAAAAGGAAGAAATATGTATTTGTTTGATGAAAATCGTTATAATAAGTTGGAGTATAGAAAATGTGGGAATAGTGGTTTATATCTTCCACCAATTTCATTAGGATTATGGCATAATTTTGGAGGGTATGATGTTTTTGAGCAGGGTAGAGAAATTATATTGAAGGCTTTTGATTCAGGAATAACTCATTTTGATTTAGCAAATAATTATGGACCTCCTCCTGGTAGTGCAGAGGAAACATTTGGTAAGATTTTGAAAAATGATTTACGAAATCATCGAGATGAATTGATTATTTCTACTAAAGCAGGATGGAGAATGTGGCCTGGCCCTTATGGAGATGGTGGTAGTAAAAAATATTTAATTGCAAGTCTGGATCAGAGTTTGAGAAGGTTGGGAGTAGATTATGTGGATATTTTTTATTCTCATAGATTTGATGGAAATACCCCTTTAGATGAAACTATAGAAGCTTTATATGCCATTGTGCATCAAGGTAAAGCTCTTTATGTAGGTATTTCTTCTTATAGTGATGAACAGACAAAGCAGGTTGTTAATATTTTGAAAAAATATAAAATAAAATTATTAGTGCATCAACCATCATATTCTCTTTTAAATAGAGGAATTGAAAATAGATTGGTAAATGTTCTTCAACAGTATAAAATAGGTTGTGTAACTTTTTCCCCATTAGCTCAGGGATTATTAACAGGAAAATATCTAAATGGTATTCCAAAAGATTCAAGAGCAGCAAATCCTTATGGATATTTAAAAAAAGAGGCTATAACAGAAGATAAATTAGAAAAAGTTAAGAAATTAAATGAAATTGCTAAAAATAGAGGTCAAACTTTAGCTCAAATGTCTATTGCCTGGATTTTATCTCATGATTTTGTAACATCTGTTTTAGTCGGTTGTCGGACTCTTGAGCAATTTAATGAAAATCTTGATTCTTTAAAAAATATAAACTTTACAAAAGAAGAATTAAATTTAATTGATGAAATTACTAAATAAATTATTTTATTAATAAATAGAAAAAAGGAAAACTTGACAAAATAAATAATTTTTGTTAAGTTATATTAAGATAGCTTTTTTAATAGGAGTGCAGTGTATGAAGAATGTAGTAATATTTATTATAGTTATTTTAATAAATAATTTAACATATGGAGGCGATATGGATAAAATATTTAAAGCGCCCGGTGCAGGCAGATGGTATCCATCTTTTGTTAATCAGCTTGAAAATGCCATCTCAATTTATTTATCAAAAGTAAAAATTGATAGTGAATTTAAAAATAAGAAGCTGGTTGCTGCAATTTCTCCTCATGCAGGTTATCAATTCTCTGGTTTAGGTAATGCATATTCTTATAAACTACTGGAAGGCAAAAAATATAAACGAATTTTTGTAATAGGACCATCTCATTATATTTATGTTAATAAAGCATGTTTATTAGATGCTTCTATTTATAATACTCCTTTAGGAGATATTAAAATAGATACTCAAATTTGTAATGAATTAAGTAAAAATCCTAATTTTAAATTTGAATTTGAAGCTTTTCAATATGAACATTCTACTGATAATCAGATTCCATTTATTCAATATGTTTTGGGAAATGAGGATATAAAAATTATACCGATTATTGTTGGTGAAATTGATTTAAAAGCAGCTCAGGCTATTGCAGATGAGATAAGAAAATATATTGATGATAATACCTTTGTAGCTATTAGTTCAGATTTTACCCATTATGGAATGAATTTTAATTATTTGCCATTTCCAATTAATGACAAGACAAGAAAAAATTTAGAAAAGCTTGATATGGGTGCTGTAGAATTTATTAAAAATTTTGATGCTGAAGGTTTTGATGATTATATCACTAAAACAGGTGCTACAATATGTGGTAGAAATCCAATTAAAATTTTGTTATATTTATTTAACAATAAAGAATATGACGCAAAATTATTGCACTATTATACTTCTGGAGATGAAAATAATGATTATTCTTTATCTGTTTCTTATGTATCTTTAGGTATATTTAAAAAGTAATAAATGGTTATGACAGAAAAATATTTATATTTTATCTGGGATTCTATTTTATTTAAAAATGAGAATTTAAAAACAGAAGCAGGAAATGATATAACAGTTATTTATCCAGGTACTTATAATAAAAATGATGGACCAGATTTTAAAAATGCTCGACTTGTTTTGAAAAATCAGATTATAATTGGTGATGTTGAAATAGAAATTGATTCACTTAATTGGTTTAAACACAACCATTATCTTAATGATAATTTTAATAATGTGAAATTGATAGTAGTGTGGCATCATAATTTAAATAATAGCAGTAAATTTGACAATATTGAAATTTTAAATTTATCAAAATATTTTGATGAAAGTAATTTATATAAAATTAAGATAAGAACAGATTCATTAGCTACTGGCAATTCTTATTGTCCTTTTTTTAAAAAAAAGGAACATTTTATTAAAAAATTAGATTATTATGGTAAAAAAAGGTTAAACAAAAAATTGTTAAGATTTTCTTATAATTATTCTAAAATTCAGATATTTGATGAACTTTTTTATGATGGTATGTTGGAATCTTTAGGTTATCATAAAAATAAGGATAATATGTTAAGAATAGCAATTGAATTACCATTCAGGCAATTAAGGGAAATGTTGGTTTATTTTCAGGAGAGTGAGTACCATTATGTATTGCAGGCAATTTTTTTATTTTATTTTAATTTGAAAGATTTATTGGTTATTGACAGTGATTATATGTTGATTTTGGAAAATATTAATAAAAAATTGCAGAGATATATTAATATCAAACCCGTTAATATAGAATGGAAATTATCAAAAATAAGACCTTATAATCATCCTATAAGAAGGTTAGTATATTTTTCTTATTTTTTGGCTAATAATATAAAAAAAGGATTGACGGAAGTTTTTGTTGAAGCTTTCTATAAAGATGAAAATATATTGAAAAATATTTATGAAGTATTAAAATTATCAAGTTATGATAATTTTTGGAAGTTTAATTGGGGATGGAAAAAAGAAAAATTATATAAAGAAATATCTCTTATTGGAGATAATAGAATTAAAACAATAGTTTTTAATATTATTTTACCATTATTATATTTGTTTTTTGAAGATAAAAATAGTAGAAATGTTATTTATAATTTATTGAAAAATTTTCCTAAATTATCTAATAATTCATCTCAGGAATTGGTGATGCAACGATATTTAAAGAAAAATAAAAATATAGATATAAAAACGGCTTTACAACAGCAGGGATTATTATATATTTATGAGACATATTGTAGATATGGAAACTGCTCTAAATGTGTAATTTCAAATTAAAGAAAGGAGTATTATGATGGATATAGATTTTTTACTAAAAAAATTAGAAGATTATAAAAGTAGGGTAATATCTGATGCAATTTTATTTAATCAAATACCAACACCGTCATACCATGAAGAATTACGTTCTGAATTTATTGTCAATAGATTGAGAGAGTTTGGGATTTCAAAAATAGATGTAGATCAAGCTGGGAATGTTATTGTTAAATTTCCAGGAGATATTGCACGAGAAGAAGCGGTATTACTTTTTACACATTTAGATAATTATAATTATTCACCGGAGCAGAGAATTGTTACTGTTGATACTAAGAGAGCTTATGGGATGGGAATAGGGGATAATAGTCTTGGTGTATCTTCTTTATTGGTTTTAGCAGAATTTTTTAATAAATATTCAGTTAGTTTTAAACATAATGTAATATTACTTTTTACGGCTGGAAGTAGACCAGAAAAGGATTTTCCGGGAATTAAATTTTTTCTTCAGAATTTAGATTTTAAAATAACTTATGCTATTGAAATTAATGGAGTTAGTGTAAATAAAATTGGCCATAAGGCAGTAGGAAAATATCAATATCAAGTTACTTTAAAGACTAAAGGAGGTAATGCCTGGAAAAATTCCGATCAATCATCAGCAATAGAATATTTATCTCGTCTTAATGCAAGACTACATTATATTGGATGGCCTCCATATCCAAAAACACGTATAAATGTTTTTAGGTTATATGGACGTTCTGAACCTAATACTCTTATCTCAGAAGCTATTATGGATTTAGAAATTATGTCTGAAGATGATGAATTTTTAGAATTTGCAAAAAAAATTTTTTTTGGGACAATTAATAAATCTTTTGATTCCTTACATGCAGATATAAATATTAGACAAATTTCTTTTATACCTCCAGGCGAGATACCTAAATATCATTTTTTAGTTAAGACTGCTTTAGATATTCATGAGAAATTAGGTATAAAAAGTGAATTAGATTTGATTAAAGATGAATCATCTATTTTATTAAGTTATGGGATTCCTGTTATATCTTTAGGCATAACAACAGGAGAACGTTCTTTGTTAGATACAGAATATGTTGACCTGGAGCCTATAAATAATGGATTAAAACAAATTTTTATGGTTATTGCTGAAACTATGAAACATCTTGATTGATGAATTGGGAGGGAAAAATGAATGATTGGATTAATAAACGCACTTTTCACCATTCTCAATTTGAAGATAAACGGAAACTTGTAGAATTAAAAGAGAAGCTTGATTTAAAAATATCTCTTGCATTTCCGACTCTTAATGAAGAGAAGACTATCGGGAAAGAAATAATGGTTATTAAAACAGAATTGATGGATCGTTTTCCCTTAATTGATGAGATTGCTGTTATAGATTCAAATTCCATTGACAAAACGAGGGAAATTGCGGAAGAATTTGGGGCAAAAGTTTTTTTATCAGAGTCTATTTTGCCAAATTATGGTTCTTATAAAGGCAAAGGAGAAAATTTATGGAAATCTCTTTATGTGCTGGAAGGGGATATTATTGTATGGATAGATGCTGATATACAAAATATTCATCCTAAATTTGTTTATGGATTATTAGGTCCATTATTATATTATCCAGATGAAATAAAATATGTTAAAGGATTTTATGAACGACCGATCCAAATGGGAGATGGAATAAAACCTTCCGGTGGCGGTAGGGTTACAGAAATATTAATCAGACCATTATTCTCGCTTTTTTATCCAGAATTAAGCGGATTAATCCAGCCTTTGAGTGGGGAATATGCAGGTTGTCGTGAAATATTGGAAAGGTTACCTTTTTCTGTGGGTTATGGAGTTGAAACAGGGCACTTATTGGATATTTTAAATGGATATGGAATTGATGTTTTAGCACAGGTAGATTTAGATAAAAGAATTCATAGAAATCAAACTATACAGGCATTAAGCAGGATGTCTTTTGGTATTCTGTTAACTTTTATGAAAAGGTTAGAGGCTCATAAAAAAGTAAAATTGTTGACAGAATTAGAAAAATATTATAAATCAATATCTGTTGAAAAAGATAAGCATTATATAAATGAAACAGAAATTATTTTTGTAGAACGCCCACCAATGATTGAAATTCCAGAATACAAAAAAAAGTATAAAAAATAATGATATTGGATTTATTGATAATACCGCATAATTTATTATTTAACTTTTTGATTAAACAAGATAGTGCTATAATGGAGGTAGAATTATTAAAAAAATTTTATAGTATTGATATGGGAGTCTTTTCAAATCCAGAAAAGCTTTATTTTTATCATTTTTCGATGTATCATTCTTTATATTTAATGGAAAGAATAATCAATCAAAATAAAAGAAAATATTTTTTGTATTCCCATTTTATGAATATTAGATTATTAAAGCTTCCACCAGAAGGATATTGCCATTATTATAATGAGAATACAAATATTTTTTGTAAGAAAAAAATAGAAAATTTGGATTTATCCAGATATTATTGTAAAGAGCATTTTGTTGATACTGATTATATTGATATACTTTCTGATCGTTATTTTTATCTGGATAAGAATAATTTGATAAAATTTTCTTATAAAAATATTGAGAATATTTTGAATAAAATAAATAAATATTTTTTCAATGCTCAGGAAATAATGAGTGCATTTAACACACTTGAAATAAAGCCCAATCAAAATTTAGATAAAAATATGCTGAGAAAACAATTTCTCTATTTAGCTAAAAAGTATCACCCAGATATAATAGGCAATGATTCTACTTTTAAAAAAATAAATTCAGCTTATATTTTTTTAAATAAGGTTTTGTTTGAAAAATAGAACTTTTCGTAAAAAAGATAGGAGGATAATATGAAAATTGATGAAGAAAAAATAAAAAATGAATATGCTAAACAAACGGCAGATTTTGATAAATCAAAATTAGATGAACTGCTTAATAAAAAAGAGTTATTAGAAAAATTTTTGCATAATAAGAAATTTATACAGTTAAAGCAAGATTTAGTAGATTTATATAGTTTAATTTCGGATTATGCAAAAGGTAGATATAAGAATGTCCCATGGTGGACAATTAGTTCAATAGGAGCTGCTTTATTATATCTAATTAATCCTTTTGATATAATACCTGATTTTATACCTGTATTGGGTTTTATAGATGATTTCTTTGTTTTATCTTTATGTATTAAAATGACAGAAAATGATATTAAAAAATATAAACAATGGAAAGAGCAAAATTCTGTTAATTAATTTGATTTTTTAAAATTTTTATATAGTATTTATTTTTATCTTTTTTTTGAAGCTTTAGTGGTAGTTTTAGAATTTTATTATAAAATAAATTTTGTAATTTTTTTATATTAAGCTCTTTTGCATATAAATCACCTAATTGATATAAACATATAGATTCATTTATATGGTTATTAGGAGCAGCATAAATTAATTTTAATAGTTTTCGCAGAGTTTTTTCTAATAAAAGAGAATTTTTTATTTTTTTAGCATATTCTATTCTTGTCCAGTAAAATGTTCGGGATTCTGGAAATTGGTTTATCAATGAATCTATCAATATTTTTGCTTTTTTCAAACTATCTTCGTTTATATATACCCATGCTAACATATTTATTGCAGGATATTTTGTTAATATTCCAGACTGAGCAGCAATTTTTATTTCTTTTATTCCTTCTCTACTATTGTCTTCTAAACCTGGAAAAATTTTTAGAATGCCGATTTTTTTACTAAACCAATAATTATATATTCCAATCCCAAGGTATGCGTCATAGAATGAACTATCAATTTTTATACATTCTTTTAGAAAATAGATCCCCTTTCTCCCATATTTAAATGCTTTTAGGAATGATTTTTTTTTACCATAATGAGAACCTATATAGCCGTATATTGTTCCCATTAAATAATTATATTCTGGAGAATTTGTTTTATAATATTTTTGGGTATATTTTTCACAGGAATCAAGATAGGATATAAAAATTTCTTCATCAGAATAATCTTCATAATCCATCATTTTTGTCTGGATAACACTTGCTTTTAATAGATAATAGATTGCTTTATTTTTAATATTTTTTTCAATTTTTTCATTAGCATCATTATACTTTGCATTTATTATATCTTCAATTATATAATTTATACTTTTAGGGAATTTTAAATTAGCATTTATTATAGTATTTAAAATTAAAATAGAAAAAATAAATTTTTTCATTGCATAATTATAGTGAAAAAAATATAAAAGTCAATACTTGACTTTTTTCTATATTATTTTAAATTATATAAAAAGGAGAAATATGTTAAAAAAGATAAATATTAAAAATTTAAAACCAGGGATGAAGCTTGTAAAAGGGCTAACTTTTAAAGGTAAAAAATTATTTGAAGCTGGTACTATATTAAATACTCAAAATATTTTACAAATACAAAAATTGGCTAATCCCAATACCTATATAACAGTAGAAATTTCTACTGGAGTAGTAATGAATGAAAATGGCGAAGTAGATTCCAAAGCTACTTTTACAAATATTGTAATAAATTTAAGAAATAAAAATAAATAATTTATATATTTTCTTCAGTGGCAACCTGGTTTCTACCATTATTTTTTGCAAAATATAATGCCTTATCTGCTCGTTCGATAAAACTATCTGGAGTATCTGTTTTTTTTAATTCAGAAATTCCAGCTGATATTGTTATTTTTATAGTTTCACTTTTTTTATAAGTAAATATTATATTTTCTATTATTTTTTTAATTTTTTCTGCCACATTTGCTGCATTTTTAAGTTTAGTTTCTGGCAAAATTATAGCAAATTCTTCACCACCATATCGAGCAAAAAAATCGCTATCTCTAATAATTAATTTGATATTTTTTACAATTCTATTTAGAGCATTATCTCCAACTCTATGGCCATATTTATCATTTATCTTTTTAAAATGATCTATATCTAATATTATTAGGCAATATTCGGTATTGTATCGTTTATTAAGTTTAATAATTTCTTGTATTTTATTATCAAAAGCACGTCTATTGTATATTCCCGTTAGACCATCTATTAAAATTTCTTTTTCTATTTTTTTTCGTTCTTCTTTTATTCTTTCTAATTCTTTTTGTGTATCTTCTAATTTATTATTTAAAATCTGAAGTTCTTTTTGTAATTCTTCATATCTTTGATAATCTATTTTATTTTTTTCTTCTATTTTCTTTTGTATATCATCTAAATATAAAAATATATTTTCTTTTAAACTATCTAAATCATTTATATCTGTAAAACCCTGTACAGCATCTTTAATATTATCTAATTTTTGAAATAAGAAATTATTAAATTTTTTATTAGATTCCTGATTTTCTTTATTTTCATTATTAAAATATAGGTAGAATTCTTTTTCAGTTTTTATTAATTTAGCTATTAATTCCTGGAGAAAAT
Source organism: uncultured bacterium (assembly GCA_964384205.1). Lineage (GTDB taxonomy): Bacteria > JAGOEH01 > JAGOEH01 > JAGOEH01 > CAYLKS01 > CAYLKS01. Next base: position 20,352 of record CAYLKS010000010.1, read on the forward strand.
TGTCTATTTCATTTCTTTTTAATTGATATTCATATTTTAATTCCTGTAATAGTTCTATAATATTCTCAAGATAGGAGTCTAAGTTCTCTATTTTAAAATTATTTAGAAAATTATTTAGAAATTTTTCTGATTTTTTATTTAGTTTATCATATCCCGGTAAATTTATTTCTGAAATAATATGTTGAAATTTTTGGTATATTATTTCTTTGATTTTTGATAGTTCAAATTCTTTTTGTTCTTTTTCGAATAATCGTTTTAAAAGGGTATGCCTTTTTTCTTTTTTATTTTCTTCATAATGTACTTCTTTCTGAAAAATTTCATTTTTTAGCTGATTAATTAGATGTTCAATTTCTTCAAAATTGATTTTATCAATATCTGTTTCTTTTTGAAGTTCTTGAAATTTATTATAAACTGAAAAATTTTTAAAATAATCTATAGAAAGAATAAGACTTATTATATTTCTTAAAATATTTGTTCTTTTTTTTAATAAAATTTGATAATCATCAAATTGTTTTTTTAAAAAATCATATTCTTTTTTTAACTCATCTAATTCTTTTACTGTTTTTTTTAAGTTATCTATGTCATAATTAAATTGTGATAATCCGTTTTTATCTTTTTTTAAAAGTTTAATTACAGTTTTATTTTGTTTTAATAAAGTTTTTATAGTATTTTCGGTAGCATGTTGTTTAGCTAAATGCAAATCTCTTAAGATTTTTATTATTTCTTTACTTAATAAACTATATTCATCGTCCATTTTTTGTATTTTAGAAGAATTTTTCAAAGGTTTTTATTAATTTATCTTTTGGTTTAAGGCCAACGATAGCTTCTAATAGATTACCATCTTTAAATATTCCAATTGTTGGGACACTTAAAATAGAATATTCTAAAGCAATATTTTGAGCTTCTTCTACATTACAACTATAGAATTCAGCTTTGTCACTGTTTTCGTTTGCAATTTCTGTAAAAATTGGATCTAATTTTTTACAGGGGCCGCACCATGGAGCATTAAAATCGACAATTACAAGTTTACCACTATTTATAACTTCTTTAAAATTTGCATCTGTAAGTTTTGGTAAATTTGCAGCCATTTATTTTCTCCTTTCTTTTTTGTTTTAATTTATTATAAAAAAAACTGTTTGTCAAATGAATTTTGTCAGTAATTGTTGACAAACAAAAATTTTTATTTTATATTAATTCAAAAATGATGATTTACAGATTAAAGTGATTTTCATTTTAATCTGTAATGTTAATTAAAAAATTTAACCTGCAAGAAGAGTTTAACTTTTCTTAAAGGAGGTAAATATGTATTATTATATTTTAGATATTTTCAAAGGTCAAATAAGGGATAATTTATTAAAATATCGATGGATTAATCTATGTTAAGTGTTGTTAGTATTATAATTGAAGAACCTGATAAAAATTCCGGGAAAGTTAATGATATAATTAGTAATTATCGTAATTATATTAAAGGTAGAATGGGAATACCCTTTGATGATAGGAATATAGGCATTATCACAATTATTTTAGATTGTGATATAAATCAGGTTAATGCATTGACTGGTAAAATTGGTAAGTTAAAAGGGGTATATGCTAGAGCAACATTTCAAAATAAAGCTAAAAATTTAAATCAAGGAGATTAAAAATGATAAAAACAAATGTAAAAGAATGGATGGAAAATGTTATTAAACAGGATCAGATAGATAAGTATTTGAATAATGGGAAAGATTTTATTGACGAAGCTAAAATTATTGAGCAAATAGAGGGAAATAAAAATCCAGATAAGAAACGCATTTTAGATATAATTAATAAAGCGTTAAATTTAGAAAGATTAGCCCCAGATGAAACAGCGGCTTTAATAAATTTAGATCCTGATGAAAAAGAATTGTGGCATGAAATCTATAAAGCAGCAAAAGAAATAAAATTGAAGGTCTATGGTAACAGAATTGTGACTTTTGCTCCTTTGTACGTTAGTAATTATTGTGTAAATAATTGTCAATATTGTGGCTATAGAATTGAAAATAAAAAAATAGTTAGAAAACAGCTGACGGATGAAGAATTAAAAGAAGAAGTAGAGGCACTGGTAAGTGAAGGACATAAAAGATTGATTATGGTTTATGGAGAGCATCCTTTATCTGATGCGGAATATATAGCTCATACTTTAGAGGTAACATATTCTGTAAAAGTTGGTAATGGTGAAATAAGAAGAGTTAATGTTAATGCAGCTCCATTTTCTATTGAAGATTTAAAATTACTTAAAGAAGTTGGTATAGGTACTTATCAAGTTTTTCAAGAAACATATCATCATGAAACTTATAAAAAATTGCACCCTCAAGGGATAAAATCGAATTATAGATGGAGATTATATGCTCTCCATAGGTCATTAGAAGCAGGGGCTGATGATGTAGCAATTGGCGCTTTGTTTGGTTTATATGATTGGAAATTTGAAGTTATGGGATTATTATATCATGCTATCGATCTTGAGGAAAAGTTTGGAGGAGTCGGACCTCATACTATTTCTTTTCCACGATTGGAACCGGCTGTTGGTACTCCATTTTATACAAAAACTAAATATTTAGTTGATGATGATACTTTTAAGAGAATTGTTGCTATTATCAGATTATCTGTTCCTTATACTGGAATGATTTTAACATGTAGAGAATCTCCAAAGGTTAGAGAAGAGGTTTTAGAATTGGGAGTAACTCAACTTGATTTTGGTTCTAATATTGGAATAGGAGAATATAGTAAACATGGGCTTGATTATTCTAAACAGCAATTTCTTTTAAATGATAGTCGTTCTTTAGATGAAGGTATTAGATGGCTTGCTCAAAAGGGGCATATAGTATCTTTTTGTACTGCTGGCTATAGATGTGGTAGAACTGGTCATTATTTTATGGATATTGCAAAAAATGGGAAAGTACATACTTTGTGTATGCCTAATGCAATTTTAACTTATAAAGAGTATCTTGATGATTATGCATCTCCGGAAACTAAAAAAATAGGAGAGCAATTAATTCAAAAAGAACTTGAAAATATTGAAAACCCTGAGTTGAAAAAAATTGTCATAGAATATCTTGAACGGCTTGATAAAGGAGAAAGAGATCTTTATGTATGATAAATATTATATTGAGCAAATTGATAGTTTAGATGATGATAATGTAAAAGAAAAGTTTTGTGATTTTTATGATAAATACAGAACAAGATTTCAGGATATTGAGTTTTATTTTGTAGAAATTTTTGGTGGCAGAAGATGGTCTTATATCTGTGGTTATAATTTTGATATTTCTGTTCATCCATTGAGAATTATAATATCAAAAAAATTTGGAATTTGTTTACATTCTAATAAAAATTTAACTATTAATGATAGGTGCGTTCAGGAATTGTTGAATTTATTGAGGAATTATTTTTTAGAAAATAGTTAATGTGATGGGATTGTAACCACTATATTGTAGCCATCATAGTTACTTTATGATTCAATTAATTTTTATCAAAGGTGTAAAGGAATTTTGCTAAACTAAATAAAAGTATGAATATTAAATATTTGTTAATATTAAAATTAAATAATATTAAACATAAAATGTATCCTCCTATCGTAATATTTACAGATTTAATTTTAAATATATTTTCTTGACTTTATAATGATATTTTTTTATTTTATAATAGTTAAAGAAGGAAGGAGATTATATGAATATTATTAGTGTTGATAAATGTTTGAAAGAAGGTGAAATAGGAAAAGATGTTATTATTCGTGGATGGGTAAGAACAAAAAGAGATTCTAAAGGTGGTTTTTCTTTTATTGAGGTAAATGATGGTTCTTGTTTAAAAAATATTCAAGTAGTTGCAGATGCCGATTTACCTGAGTATAAAGATATTGTTTTGGAATTGAATACAGGTGATAGTGTTATAGTTGAGGGAACTATTGTAGAATCAGTTGGTACTAAACAGCGAGTGGAATTGAAGGCTAAAAAAGTGACTCTGGTAGGGAAAGCAGATCCTGATCAATATCCTCTTCAGAAAAAAAGGCATTCCTTCGAATTTTTAAGAGAAATTACTCATTTAAGAATAAGAAGTAATACTTTTGGAGCAGTTTTTAGAGTAAGACATCATATTTCTTATGCAATACATAAATTTTTTAATGATAATGGATTTTATTATATACATACACCAATTATTACAGGAAGTGATTGTGAGGGTGCTGGTGAATTATTTCATGTAACTACTTTTGATTTAGACAATGTGCCGAAAGATAAAAATGGCAATGTAGATTATTCAAAGGATTTTTTCAAAAAACCTGCTAATTTAACTGTAAGTGGCCAGTTGGAAGCAGAAGTATTTGCTTCAGCTTTGAGTAAAGTTTATACATTTGGTCCTACTTTTAGAGCAGAGAATTCTAATACATCAAGGCATTTGGCAGAATTTTGGATGGTAGAACCAGAAGCGGCTTTTTATGATATAAATGATAATATGGATTTAGCAGAAAAATTTTTAAAATATGTAATTAAATATGTTATGGAAAAGGATCCAGAAGATATAGAATTTTTTAATAGATTTATTGAAAAGGGGTTGATAGATAAATTAAATAATATTTTAGACAATATTTTTGAGCGGTTATCATATACAAAAGCAATTGAAATTTTAGAAAAGTCAGGAAAGAACTTTGAATTTCCTGTGGAATGGGGAATAGATTTACAATCGGAACATGAAAGGTATTTAACTGAAGAATACTTCAAAAAACCGGTGATTTTGACTGACTATCCTAAAACTATAAAACCATTTTATATGAAAGTTAATGATGATAATAAGACCGTAAGGGGTATGGATGTATTATTTCCAAATATTGGTGAAATTATTGGTGGAAGTCAGAGAGAAGAAAGATTAGATGTTTTACGGGAAAGAATGAAAGAAATAGGGTTATCTGAAAAGGATTACTGGTGGTATATTGATTTAAGGAGATTCGGAAGTGTGCCTCATTCTGGATTTGGTCTTGGTCTTGAAAGATTAATTTTATTTGTAACAGGTATGAAAAATATTAGAGATGTTATACCATTTTTTAGAACACCTGGTAATCTTGAATTTTAGGAGGATATAGTGATAATTGTTACTGGAGGAGCTGGTTTTATTGGTAGTGCTATTGTTTGGGGATTGAATAAAAAAGGTATTAATGATATTTTGGTTGTTGATCATTTAGGTAATTCTGATAAATGGAAAAATTTGAATAATTTGCAGTTTAAAGATTATGTTGAAAAAGATGAATTTCCAGATATTTTGATTTCAAATAAATGTGCCCATATAGAAGCTATTTTTCATATGGGAGCTTGCAGTTCCACAACTGAAAAAGATTCCACTTATTTAATACATAATAATTTTGAATATACTAAGCTTGTGGCTCAGTATGCTATCAGAAAGAATATTTATTTTATTTATGCTTCCAGTGCAGCTACTTATGGTGACGGCAGATTGGGTTTTTCTGATCAGATGAATATTGATAATTTGTTTCCTTTGAATCCTTATGGTTTTAGTAAACAGCTTTTTGATATATGGGCTAAAAGAAATCGAGTTGATCATCATTTGATGGGATTTAAATTTTTTAATGTATATGGCCCTAATGAATATCATAAAGGAGAAATGAAAAGTGTTGTGTGTAAGGCTTATTATCAAATAAAAGAAACAGGGCAAATGAAATTATTTAAATCTTATAAAGATGGTTTTGCTCACGGAGAACAGAAAAGAGATTTTATTTATATTAAAGATGTGGTTGATGCTGTGTTATATGCTTTTGATAATAGATTGAAAGGATTATATAATTTAGGTACAGGCAAAGCACGCACTTTTTTAGATTTAGTGAAAAGTGTATTTAGAGCTTTGAATCTCCCTGAAAAAATAGAATTTATCGAGATGCCTGAAAGTATTAGAAATCAATATCAGTATTTCACTGAGGCGGATATGAAAAAATTTAAAGAGACTGGATATAATAGGAGTTTTTATTCTTTAGAAGATGGCATTTTTGATTATATAAATAACTATTTAGAGAGTTATAATAAATATTTGGGAAACAAAAAAGATGAAAAAGTGTGATAATTTTTTTAAATATTTAGAATTTATGTATGGTATTTTGAAAAACATTGAAGATAAATTAGAAGCAGAATCTTATATTATTTTAAAAGAAATAAATAATATAAAAAAAAGAAGTTTAGACCATAAATCTTTAGCTCGACAATGGCTTGAAAAACAAAATTTTAATGAAGATGAAAAAAAATTATTATTAGATTTTTCTAAAAAAATTGATAGTTTTTTACAAAATAAAAAGAGTCAAAAAAAAGATTTAGAGGAATTTTACACTCATGATGAGTTTCTTATTTATTATAGAATGACAAATCATTTTAAAGATATTGAGAAGATTTCATTATCTCTTATTATTAGATTTCAAATTATTGATAGAATGAAGCAACAGCTTAGTCATATTAATTATGTTCTCGAAGAAATATTAAAAAATCAGAAGTTGGATAAAAATGGTTTTCCGGAGTTTTTAGAATTATTTGATGAAAAAAGTCACTTTTTCCATCAGTTGAAAAATATGATGAATACTACTGAAGAGAAGGATGAATTTTATAGAATATTTAATATAAAAATAGATGAGAATAGAGAAGATGAGATTTTTGAAGCTTTTTAGTGTTTTATTTTTTTATCTATTTGTGCCATCATTTCTAAATGCTCAATTTGGTAAAAATAAAGTGCAATTTAAAGAATATAATTGGTATTTTTTTGAGACTGAACATTTTAAAATATATTTTGAAAAAGGGAGTGATTTTTTAGCCAAGTATAGTGCATTAGAATCTGAAAAATATTATCAATTATTTAAAGTATGGCTAAATTATGAGCTTGAAGAGAAGGTTCCAATAATAATATATAATTCTCCGAATGATTTTTGGCAAACCAATATTACGGATGGTATTTTGCCTGAAGGGGTGCAAGGTTTTACAGAAGCTTTTAAATCAAGGGTAGTTTTACCATTTAATGGAAATTATAATGAATATAGACATACGCTACATCATGAATTAACGCACGCTATTTTCCATTATTTTTTATACGGCGGTAAGGTACAAAATTTACTTAATAAAAGACGTTTGATTCAATTGCCATTATGGTTTGAAGAAGGATTACCTGAATTTGCAACTACTTTCTGGGATACAGAAGCGGATATGATAATGCGTGATGCTCAAATTTATGGTTATTTACCTCCATTAGAGTATTTGAATGGTTATTTTGCTTATAAAGGAGGCCAATCTGTTTATTATTTTATATACGAAACTTATGGAGAAGAAAAGATTGGAGAGCTTTTAAGAAATTCTAAGCGAGCTTCTAAGTTGGAGAATTTATTTAAAGAGACTTTTGGTTTAAAAATAGAAGAATTTAATGAAAAATGGTCTAAATGGGTAAAAAAGAGATATTGGAGAGAAATTGAATATCGTCAGGAGGCTAAAGAAATAGCAATACCAGTTACGAAGCATATAAAGGATAAATCATATTTTAACTTGATGCCTGCTATATCACCTAATGGGGAATATGTTGCGTATTTTTCTGATAAATCAGATTATGTAGGCATTTTTATCAAATCATTAATTAATAAAAAAGATATTAGATGTATATTGAAAAGTGGGGAAAAAGGGGGATTAGAATCATTTCATTTCTATAATAGCAAGATTAATTGGTCTTATGATGGAAATAAACTAACTTTTGTTTCTAAATCGAAGAATAAAGATTTTATTGCTATTTTTGATGTGCAAAAGAAAAAAATTATTAGAAAGTTAGAATTAGATTTTGATGGCATTTACTCACCGTCGTTTATTCCAGGAGATTCTGGAATTCTTTTTTCTGGTTTTAAATCGGGAGTGCAAAATGCTTTCATTTATTATCTTAAATCTGATAAATTGGTGCAGCTTACAAATGATGAATTTAGTTGTATAGATCCTGTAATTTCTCCCAATGGTAAATTGTTAGCATTTGTTTCAAATAGGCCCAAAGGCTTGAATTCTGAAAAATATGACAAATTTAAAGTAAATTTAGGTTATAATGATCAAAATATTGTAATTTATGATATAAAACAAAAGGTATATATAAATGTTACTAATAATAGTTTTCAGACTGAGTCTCCGGAATGGTCTTACGATGGAAAATATTTAGCTTATGTTTCAGATGAAAATGGGATTTTTAATATATACATTTATGATGTTGCTAAGAAAACAAACTACCCTATAACAAATTTATTGAGTGGAGCAAAACAAATTTCATGGGCAAAAAAAAGCCAGAAACTTGTATTTTCAAGTTTTTATAAAGGTGGTTGGGATATTTTCCTGTTAAATAATCCTTTAAAAAATATTGGTAAATATGATAAATTAAAACCTACTTTATTTCTTCAATCCAATGAAAAAGAAAAATATATGTCCCGATTTTTAAAATTACAGTGGGGTGAAACAATTAATTTGAAAAAACGGCATGTTAAAGTTAGTAACAAAGTAATTTTTAAATATAAAAATAAAGAATATTCTTTATTTACTGAAAAGAAAGATAATACAACATTATTAAGAAAGAAATTAGATATAAATAGTAGTAAGGATACAACTTTAAAAATAAAAGATTTGATTGGTGATAAATATGTAAAATATATAGATGAAAAAGTTCAGAATTCTCTTCCATATTTAACAAGTTTTTCACCGGATATAATGACAGGAAATTTTTATTATGACACTTATTATGGTATGGCTGGCCAAGCAGTTTTTTCATTTAGCGATGTAATGAATAACCATAGAATAATAATATTTAGTGATCTTTATTATTCTTTTGAAAATAGTAATTTTCAGGTGATGTATTACTTTCTTCCTAAAAGATGGGATCTTGGGCTGAGCTTTTTTCATTATAAATATGATTACCAATTGACATATTATGATATTTTATCAATAAAACAAACAGGAGGATTTGCAATTCTTTCTTATCCTTTTAATATTTTTAGAAGGTTAGAATTCATATTTAATTCTTATGCTCTCTATGCAAGACAGTATGTTTATGATTGGTATTATGATATGATTTTTTTACAAGAACAACAGGATATGAGGGTAAATCTTTTGCAGAGTAGATATGTTTTTGATAATATATTATATAATAATTCTGGCCCCTCAAATGGGACAAGATATTATATAAGCTATGAAAAAAGTTTTGCTTTTAATAATAGTGATGTATCGTTTAATAGGGTTTCATTTGACTATCGAAAATATTTTAATTTTAGAAGAGAATATATATTCGCATTAAGGCTTTTTGGAGGTAAAAGCTTTGGTAGGGATCCACAGGATTTTTTCCTTGGAGGAGTTGAAAATTGGTTAAATTATTCAAGGCAATATTATGATTCATGGGATATGAGAAGTACATATTTTGCGGATTTGGTTTTACCTATGAGAGGATATAGATTATATTCGCAGCGTGGGAAAAATGCATTTTTAATGAATTTAGAATTTAGATTTAATCTGATTGATTATTTGATATTTCATTTCCCGTTAAAAATAGGATTTTTTTCTATAGGTGGGGTTTTGTTTACTGATTTTGGAGCAGCATGGAATGATAATTTTAAATTTTGGGAGAATGATCATTTAGCTACTCCTATTGCTTCTTATGGTTATGGGTTTAGAATTAATATAGGATTTACACAATTTAAAATAGATGTTGCATGGCCTACAGATTTTTCAAAATTTAAAACTAAACCGAATATTTTATATTCATTTGGAATAGATTTTTAATGAATAAAAAAGCCTTTTTATATTCATTAGGTTGTAAAATTAATAGATACGAAATTGAGTATATTAGAGAAATATTATCAGAGTTTGAATTTTCTTTTAGCAATGATTATAATGAGGCAGATTTAATTGTTGTAAATACTTGTACTGTTACTAAGAAAAGTGAAAATCGCTCTAAACAATATATTAGAAAGTTTATAAAATCAAATCCAAATGCTTTCGTTATCGTAACAGGATGCGCTGTACAATTTACACCTGAAAATTTTGCTGATATTGAAGGTATTGATTTAATCCTGGGAAATATTGAGAAAGATGATTTTAGATTATTTTTCAAGAAATTTAAAGATTTAAGGAAAAATGAATTTCCTATTTTATTTGTAAATAAAAAAATAGTAGAAAATAATTACTCTTTTCCAGAACATATAATTAGTGATTTTAGTAATAGGACCCGTGCTTTTTTAAAAATACAGGATGGTTGTGAACATTTTTGTTCTTATTGTATAGTTCCATATTTAAGAGGAAGATATAGAAGTAGGCCAATTGAAAATGTTATTGAACAGATTAAAAAATTTGAAGATAAAGGGTTTAAAGAGGTTGTATTAACAGGAATACATCTTGGTAAATATGGAATGGAAACCAAAAAGTCTTTACTAAGTTTACTATTAAAAAGAATACTTGAAGAGACTTCTATTGAAAGAATAAGATTAACATCTATTGAACCTACAGAATTATCTGATGAAATTATTGAGATAATATCGCAGAATAATAGGATCTGTAAACACTTACATGTGCCTTTACAGAGTGGAAATGACAAAATTTTAAAACTCATGAATAGAAAATATACTACAGATTATTATAGAAAAAAAATTTTAAAATTAGTAGATTTAGTACCGGATATTGGAATAGGAGTTGATTTAATTGTTGGACATCCAGGGGAAACAGAAGATGATTTTCTTATCACTTATAATTTTATAAAGGAATTACCTCCACTTTATTTACATGTTTTTAGTTATTCTGATAGGCCTGGAACTGTTTCCTACAAAATGCCAGATAAGGTTTCTAAAAATGAAATAAAATCAAGAACAAAGCGTATGATTATGTTAGGAATGTATAAAAGAGGTTTATTTTATAATAAATTTATAGGTGAAAAGATGCAGATTTTAGTTGAATCTGAACCTGATCATGAAGGATTTCAAAATGGTCTTACTTCAAATTTTATTAGAGTATATTTTAAAAGCAATAAAGTTTTAAAAAATGAGTTTATTGATGTTAAACTTACTTATATTAATGACGAAAATAGAGTAATAGGGGAGCTTGTATAATGAATTATCAAACTGATTTTCTTGTCGTGGGAAGTGGGATTGCAGGTTTGTCTTATGCACTTCATGTAGCTGATTATGGTTATGTTACAGTGATCACTAAAAATAAAGTTGAAGAATGCGATACAGTTCTTGCCCAGGGTGGAATTGCAGCTAAGTTAAATGCTAATGATTCATTTGAAAGCCATGTTGAAGATACTTTAAAAGCAGGTGATGGTTTATGTTATAAAGAAGGTGTAGAATTAATTGTAAAAAATGCTCCTAAAGAGATAAAATGGCTTTATGATTTAGGAGTTCCTTTTAATATTACTGAAAATAAAGAATTTGATTTAGGAAGAGAAGGAGGTCATAGTTTTAATAGAATAGTTCATGCTGGTGATATTACTGGAGAAAATATTGAAAAAGTTTTATATAAACAAGCAATAGAACACCCTAATATTAGAATTTTAGAACATTTTTATGCAATAGATTTAATTACAGATTATCATTTACATGATTATTCATATAGAAATATTGATAATATTTCATGCTATGGAGTTTATGTTTATAATATTAATACAAAAAAAATACATAAAATAATTTCTAAATTTACAATACTTGCGACAGGTGGCATAGGAGATTTATATAAATATACTACTAACTGGGAAGGGACTATTGGAGATGGAATTGCAATAGCTTTTAGAGCAGGTGCTGAGGTAATGAATTTAGAATTTGTTCAATTTCATCCAACCGCTTTTTATGAAAAGGAAAAAGAAGGAAGAATTTTTTTAATTTCTGAAGCAGTACGAGGTTTTGGTGGCAAAATTATAGATCATAATGGCAATGATTTAATGGAAAATGTTCATCCTCTTGGTTCCCTTGCGCCGAGGGATATAGTTGCAAGAACTATTGATAAATATCTTAAAAAGACCGGCTATGATAATGCCTTTATTAAAATAGAAAATAGAACAAAAAAGGAAATAATTAATAGATTTCCTAAGATTTATAGCTATTGCCTTTCTAAAGGAGTAGATATTACAAAAGATCCAATTCCTATAGTACCAGCAGCACATTATCTTTGTGGAGGTATAAAAACAGATTTATGGGGTAAAACTAAAATTAGAAATTTATTTGCTATAGGAGAAACAGCTGCAACGGGAGTTCATGGTGCAAACAGATTGGCCAGCAATTCTTTATTGGAGGCTTTAGTTTTTGCTGAAAGAGCTGCTCAATATACTATAGAAAAAGTAAAAGAAATAAAGCTTCCTTCTATATTTAATATTCCCGATTGGAGAGATAATAATACTTTTAATATTGAAGAATGGATTTTAATTAAACATGATGAAGATGATATAAAAGGTATTATGTGGGATTATGTTGGAATTGTGAGAAGTAATGAGAGATTAGAAAAAGCACTTGCAAGATTGCAATTAATATTGAATGAATTAAATGAATTTTATAAAAAAACAAAAATTAATTGTGAAATATTACAATTGCGAAATATGGCTACAGTTGCTCATTTAATTGTTCAATCAGCATTGAGTAGAAAAGAAAGTAGGGGATTACATTTTAATATAGACTACCCTTATAAATCAAAAAAAATAAAAAATACAATCATATCAAAACAGTTTTAAAATTTTAATATTTATTAAATTATAATAGATCGTTTGAAAAATAATAGATGATGTTGATGAATCTTATCCACCAGATAAGATTCTATCTATTTCTTCCTGGCTTATTACTTCACCACTTCCTGCTTCTTCAAACTTTTTAGCTAATTCATCTATATCTAAATTGTTATTTTTTGCTGTTTCTTTTTTAGGAGGAGGGGATGTTTCTGCTGTTTTTTTATCTTCTTCCTCTTGTTTTTCTTCTTCTTGAGAAATTTCTTCTTTTTCTGTATTTTCTTCTCCTGCAATTTCATTTAATAAATCTTCAGGTATTTCTATCTCTTCATCTTCTGTTGAATCTTGTTCACTTGTTATTTGATCTGCTTCAGAAAGAAGTTTTTCTAATTCTTCATCATCGATATGAGTATCTTCGATATCTTCTTCTTTACTTTGTTCTTCTTCATTTTGTTGCATTTCTTTTTGTAACTGTTCAAAAATATCTTCTGGATTTGTATTTTTTTCTTCTTCAGTAAGAACTTCTGAACTTTCTTGTTGTTTCATTTCTTGCTGTATTTTTTCAAATAGGTCTTCTGATTTTTCAGTTTGAGGAGCTGTTTGTTGAGTTTCAGAAGTTTCTATTTTTTTACTTTCTTCAGAAGGTGAAGGTGAAGAAAAAAGAGCATCGGCTTCTTTTTGTTCTTTTGTTCTATCAGTAAAAGCAGCATTAGAATCAAAAGCTTTTATTTCCATTTTATCATCAATTTCAAGACCATTAACATGAAAAGCTTCTAATACAAAATTTAATCTTTCAATAATTGTTTTAATCAAGGAATGGGCTTTTGCTAATTCCTGGGAAGTTATATCTTGGAATTGACATAGATTAAGTATTTCAAAAAGATCATCTAAGTTGCTATTTGCATTATCTTCTAATTTATTTGCAATATCTAACAATAGTTTTTGACTTCTAATTTTATCAGCTGTCATCAAAATTAAATCTTGTTCTATTTGCATTATTTTATCTTTTAACGATTTTTCAACTTCTTTTCCTTTAATTGCTTTCCCAACCTCAAGAATATTAAGTAATAAATTTTCGAAGCCCGGCATTAATTTATTGCCTTCTTCTCTGAGGTTGTTATTCATTTGTTTTGCTAATTCTGTCAATTCATTTTGCCGGTCCATCATTAATTCTGATTTTTCAATGATTCCTGTTGCTGCCTTTTCAGTTTCTTTATCAATTTGATGCAGCTGCATTCGAGTTTCCAGCCCTTTTTCAGCTGTCTTTTTTATTTCTTGAGTAACACGCTGATAATCTGTAATATCGTTCGCTATTTTCTTTTTAAATTCTAATAAAAACTCTTGTATAATTTTTTTGCTCTCATCTGGGAGAGCCTGGTAAATATTCAGCATATTTTCCCCCATTTTTTTATAAATATCGACTGTGGGGATACAAAACTTTAATTTTTTTCTAATTGTAAATAAATTTCTTCATCATTTATTTTTAATTGGGTTAGCCCTTCTGCGTCATCAACTTCAATTAATTCTGTTGCTAAAACTTCATTCATGAGATATTGCTTGAATTGTTCTATAGCTTTACGTAAATTTTCTGATGCTTTAAAATAAATTTTTATCCTATCTGCAACATCAAATTTTTTTTCTTTTCTTATGGTTTGAATTTTATGAATTGTTTCTCTAATTAGACCTTCTGCTATTAATTCAGGTGTTAATTTTTGATCTAATGCTATTGTTAAAGTCCCATCATTTTCAATTAATAGACCTTCTTTTTCTATTCTCTGAATAATAATTTCATTTTCAGTAAGCTCTATATTTATATCATCTGTTATAATTTTATATGGTTTTCCATTTAGAATATCTCTAAGCTCATTAGAATTTAGTTTATCAATGATTGCTGCTACTTTTTTCATATTTTTACCAAGTTTAGGACCTAAAATTTTGAAATTAGGTTTTGCTTTGTAATCAACAAGTTCAGTTTCATTTTTATCATAAATAATATTTTTTACATTTAATTCTTCTTTTATCAGTTCATTTAACTCCTGTAATACTTGATGTTCGCTATCTTCAGGACTTACAATATGAATAGCATTTAGAGGTTGTCTGATTTTTAAATTGTATTTTGTCCTGAGAGCTCTTCCCATGGAGACAGCCTTTAATACTAAATTCATTTTCCGTTCTAATTCTAAATCTCTCATAGATTCATCTGCAGTAGGAAAGTCATTTAAGTGGACACTTTCAGGCATATGTTCCTGTTTTAAATTTTGATAAATTTCTTCTGAAATAAATGGAATAAAAGGAGCTAAGAGTTTAGATAAATTAAGTAAAACAATATACAATGTATAATAAGCTTCTTTTTTATCATCATCATTTTCGGATTTCCAGAATCTTCTTCTTGATCGCCTAATATACCAATTAGTTAATAAGTCGATAAATTCTAACAATGGGTTGATGGCTTTTTGTAAATCATAGCTATCCAAAGCCTTTGTAACATCTGCGATTAGTTTGTTAAGTACGGATATAATCCATTTATCAAGCTGATTAGAAGGAGAATGAAAACTATCTACAATAGGATACCATTTGTCGATTGTTGCATAGGTTGCCAAAAATGAATAAGCATTCCATAAAGGAATTATAATAGTTCGTAGTATTTCTTTTATTCCTTCTTCGGAAAATTTTAAATCTTCAGCTCTTACAACAGGGGAACTAATAAGATATAATCTCAGGGCATCGGCTCCATAGGTATTTATAATATATTCTGGTTCAGGATAATTTTTGAGCCTTTTACTCATTTTCTTACCATCTTCAGCAAGTATAAGACCATTTACAATAACATTTTTAAAAGCAGGTTTGTTAAATAAGGCACTTGAGATTACTATTAAGGTATAGAACCATCCTCTGGTTTGATCAAGGCCTTCTGCTATAAAATCTGCGGGGAAGTGACTTTCAAATTTTTCTTTGTTTTCAAAAGGATAATGATTCTGTGCATAAGGCATAGATCCGGATTCAAACCAGCAATCAAAAACTTCAGGAATTCTTTCCATTTGGTTACCACAAACCGGACAAGGTATTGTGATTTTATCTACAAAATGTTTATGAAGATCATTTAATTTTTTACCTGAGAGTTTTTCTAATTCTTCGATACTTCCAACTGCAATCTTTTCTCCACAAGAACATTTCCATATAGGAATAGTTGCTCCCCAATATCTATTTCTACTTATTGCCCAATCTCTTGCATTTTCCAGCCATTTACCAAATCTACCCTCTTTTATATGAGATGGGACCCAATTTATTTGTTTATTATTATCAATCATGTTTTGTTTAATAGGATCTATTTTGACAAACCATGTGGATATTGTTTTATAGATTAAAGGAGTGTCACATCTCCAGCAATGAGGATAATTATGAACATATTGTTCTCTTTTGATTAATTTTCTTTCTTCTTTGAGTCTTTGAATAATTAGTTTATCCGCATCTTTTACAAACATTCCCTGATATTCTGGAACTTCTTCTGTAAATTTTCCTTCAGCATCTACTGGAGAAACCAATGGAATATTGTTTTGTTTACATACATTATAGTCATCTTCACCAAAAGCAGGTGCTATATGAACAATTCCTGTACCATCTTCTGTTGTTACAAACTCACCAGAAATAACTCTATAAGCTCCTTCTTTTTCTTTTTCCTTGAAATATGGGAATAGAGGTTCATATTTTAGACCTAATAGTTCTCTACCTTTAAAAGTTTGTACTATTTCATATTCTTCTTCGGATCTATAATATGCACTTAATCTTTCTTTTGCTAAAATATAGTATTCATCATTATCCTTTACTTTAACATATTCAATGTCATTCCCAACAGCTAATGCAAGGTTAGAAGGTAATGTCCATGGGGTAGTTGTCCATGCTAAAATATATATATTATCTTTATCTTTAATCTTAAATCTTACTGTAATAGCTGGATCTTTTACTTCTTTATATCCTTGATTAGTTTCAAAATTTGAAAGAGGTGTTGCACATCTTGGACAATATGGTAAAACTTTATAACCTTCATAAACTAATTCTTTATCCCATAGTTGTTTAAACACCCACCATATAGTTTCCATATAAGAGGTATCCATAGTTTTATAATCATTTTCAAAATCAACCCATCTTCCCATTCTTTTAACAGTTTTTTCCCATTCTGCTGTATATCTTAACACAATACTCCTACAAGCTTCATTAAATCTATCTATTCCATATTCCTCAATTTCTCTTTTTCCACTGATATTTAATTCTTTTTCCATTTCGTATTCAACAGGAAGTCCATGACAATCCCATCCGAATCGTCTTTCTACGTATTTGCCTTTCATTGTTTGATATCTTGGAATTATATCTTTCAATGTTCCAGCTAATAAATGCCCATAATGAGGTAAACCTGTTGCAAATGGAGGGCCATCATAAAATACAAATTCATCCTTATCTTTTCTTAAATTCAAACTTTTTTTAAATGTATTTTTATCTTCCCAAAATTTTAATATTTTTTCTTCGATTTCTGGAAAATGAATTTTATTTCTAGTTTCTTTAAACATATTTTAACTCCTTTTTTTGAAATATTCAGCAAAGGGATTATACTTTTTTTCATTTTTAGCTATGTATTGTTGCCAATCTTCTTTATTTTCTGGAATTTTTAATATTATTTGCTTTTTGAAATATTCAATATCCTTTATTTCCACATCTAATAAGGAATAAAGCTGTAATTCTTTGATCGAAATTTGAGGATTTTTATCAATTTCATGATTTGGCAAGAAGCCATTTAGGTTATCATCTATTTCTATTATATAGCCACCTTTTATAACATTTTTTATTTGTCCCTGCACAATATCCCCAATTTTAAATTTTTTTAGCGATTCCCCCCAATCTTTATTTGCTAAGAAGTTCAATGTTAGTAAAACATAAATTCTGTCTTTTTCTATTTTCATGTTTTTTATTTTAAATTGAAGGGAAGCATTATAATTTATTTTTTCTTTTGAATTTAATTCATGTTGTGGTAGATAAGCCATTAATTTATTTTCAAGTTCTACCAGATAACCATTATTCACTTCTTTTTTTATTTTGCCGTTTATTATTAAATCAGAATTTGTTTCCCATTCTTCTTTTAATTTTTGCCAGATAGATAATTGTTCTTTTTTCAATATCTCTTTTCTGGAAACTACTATTTTGTTTGAAGATGGATCAAAATCAATAATTTGGAAAAGAAATTCTTTATTAATGAATGGCTCTACATTATCAATATGATATAAATCTATATGCGATATAGGACAAAATGCAGTTTTCCCCATAATATTTACTTTAAACCCGCCATTAACACTATTTGCTATTTTTCCTTTTATAGGTATTTTGTTTTCGTAAGCATTTTTTAATTCATTTAAATGTCCTTCCTTTTTATTTAGAACTTGAGTAAGTTCTATACTGTCATAGGAAATTTTATTTATATTAGCGGTAATTTTATCTCCTATTTTTAAATTTTTTACATTAATATTGGGAGATAAAGATCTTATAGGTAAAATACCATCGGTTTTAACTCCAATATCTATAAAAATAAATTCATCACTTATTAATATAATTTCTCCTTCTACAACATCTCCAATTTTTAATTTTTTCACAAACTACTCCTTCTCTTATAATACAGAATATATTAAAAATATACCAAGAATTAAAAACAAAAATCCAATTAGAACTTCTATTAATTCTAATTTATTTTTCCAAATTTTAGCTAATTTTTCTGAAGTTAATCCTTTCAAAGTAAGGGCAAAAATAATTAAAAGAGGAACAATAAACATTAAATTATATAGTAATAATAATAAAGTTGCTTTATATTTATATATTGGATGGTGTACCATAAATGTTATTGTTGGTAAGTAAACCTGACCAGTACATGCTAATTCAAATATTGAAACAAAAAAACCAATCAGCAAGGATCCTATTACTAAATTTCTCAGGTTGGTATATTTTCTGATTATATAATGAATTTTTTGTTTTATTTTAGTTGGTAACTGTAATGCAATTTCGGTTTCTTTGCCTTCTTTAACTTTAAAAAAATTATAAATTGATACTACCGATAATATTATTGCCATTAAACCAGTAAGCCCTATAATAATTTTTGATATTAAAGTAAAAACTTGTAAATATAGTAAAAATTCCAATACACCCAGACCTATCAAAAAATATGTTAAAAATACAGCAAAAGAATAAGATAATCCTACTATAATCATTTCTTTTTTTCTACGACCTATAAAACTAAGATATGATATAAAAAATATAATAGTAGTAAATGCACAAGGGTTAACACCGTCTAATAATCCGAATAGAATAATGGTGAAAATTCCTAAATTTTTAAATCTGTAGACAATATCGCTTTTTGATTTTTTAGTTAATTCCTGGGCATCATCTAACTTAGCTTTTACACCTCCATTATTTAAATAAAATGTTACAGCTTTGATTATTTTAATGTCCTGTGCTTTTTCTCCAATGTAAGCAGAGTCACCGATAAATATAGCTGGGGTTACCAGATGCTTTGTTTGTTCAATTTTGTATAAATCATCAAATGCTTGTAATAATAATAAGTTGTCTGTTTTTTTATCAATATATTCGAATACCTTTATTTGATTGGGATATTTCTTTTTTAAATATGAAAGACAATTTTCTACTCTCGAACATTTTTTACATTTAGGATTGGTAAAATATACTATTTCAACTATAGCTTGTTTATTTGCTGTAGCTTGTTGAGATAGTTTAGTATTTAGAATGAGCTTTTTTAGATTTGAATCTACTATATCATATTTTTTTTCTTTTAGATTTTTAGCGATGAATGTCTTAATGTTAGGTTTTATTATTTCTAAACTGCCTATTATAGTATCAGGAAATATTATAATAGGATATTCATATTCTGGTAGATTATAATGTTTTTCTATTTGTGTTAAATTGAAATAATTAATTTCTTCATCAACATTAAGCCAATGATACTTAATTTTATTCTTAAATTGTTTTTCTATTTCCGGAATTATTTTTGTTTTAAAGTACATACAATGATCGCAGTTTGGCGAGAAAAATATATAAAGATTTAATTTGTTTAAATTTGCAGTTACTACTATACTATTTATAATTAGGATAAGGAATATTATTATTTTTTTCATAAACTTTACATCCTTTTATTTTTTTCTTTGGTTTTTTATAAATAATTAAAAATGCAATATTTGTCAAGTTAAAATAAGTGCTTTAGGTAAGAAATTAATAATATAAAATAAAATATTAAAATTCTAATTTATTAAAGAAATATATTATTCTTGATTTTTTTTTACCTTTTCTTTATTATAAAAAAAATCTTTAGATTATAACAGAGGCAAATTTAGTAAAGGAGATTTGATGAAGAAGGTATTTTTAATTGTTGGAACAAGGCCGGATGCAATAAAGATGGCCCCAATTATTTTAAAATTTAAAGAGACCAATAAATATAAACCGATTGTGATTGCTACTGGACAGCATAGGCAGATGTTAGATCAGGTTCTGGAAATTTTTAAAATAAAAATAGATTATGATTTAAATATTATGAAAAAGAATCAGACCCTTGATGATATAACAATTAATGCTTTATCTGGACTTGGAAAATTGATGGATAAGGAAAAACCTTCATTAGTAATTGTTCAGGGGGATACTACAACCAGTTTTGTTGGAGGGCTTGCAGCTTTTTACAGAAAAATTCCTGTTGCACATGTTGAAGCCGGTCTTAGAACATATGATCTTTATCAACCCTTTCCAGAAGAAGCAAATCGTAGATTGTTGGATAGTATATCTTCTCTTCTTTTCCCTCCAACAGAAAAAGCTTTTGAAAATCTTATAAAGGAAGGAATAGATAAGGGGAAATGCATTATAACAGGAAATACAGCCATTGATTCTCTTTTATATATTAAGAATATGGATAAACAAATAGATATTCCTGAATTACAAAATATAGATTTAAATAATAGGAAAATTATTTTAATAACAGCTCACAGGCGAGAAAACTTTGGTAGGCCTTTTATGGAGTTTATAGAAGCAATAAAAACTTGTGCAAACGAATATAAAGATATTATTTTTATATATCCAGTACATCTAAATCCAAATGTTGATAATCCTGTTAGACAGCATCTATCAAATTTTAAAAATGTGTTATTGTTGAAGCCCCTTGATTATTTTAATTTTATAAAATTGATGGATCTTTCAACTATTATTCTGACTGATAGTGGGGGAGTACAGGAGGAAGCCCCTGTTTTAGGCAAACCCATTTTAGTTTTAAGAGATGTAACTGAACGGCCAGAAGGGGTTAAAGCAGGAGCTTCAAAGATAGTTGGAATGCATAAAGAAAAAATAATAAATGAATTAGAAAAATTATTAACTGATGAAGATGAATTTAATAAAATGGCTGAAGTAAGATATATTTATGGAGATGGAAAAGCAGCAGAAAAAATTTACAATAAAGTGGAGGAATTTTTAGATGAAAATAGTGATGCATAGTTTATATTTTCCGCCTCAGGTTGGTGGGCTTGAGACGCATGTATTAACATTAGCACAGGCATTGCAAAGAAGAGGGCATGAAGTCTATATTGTTACAGCAAATACTGTTAAAGGTTCACCTTCTTATGAGGAATATGAAGGAGTTCCAGTATATAGAATATTTTGTCCCAATAGAGCTTTATTTGGTTGGGTGCTATCTAGTATTTTATCTATCCCAAGAATGTTAAAATTAGGTAAAGATGCTGATATTTTACATTTACACACATTTCCTTCAGTTGTTCCTGCTTTACCTCTTATATGGTTTTATAAAAAACCTTCAGTTGCTACCATGCATACAAGCCATTTTTTGAGATTAGCTAAGAAAAAATTTTGGAAAAAAATTTTAGCTTTTCTTTTGAAGCAGCCTGATATAATACTTGCGCCAAGTATAGAAATAAAAGATGTTTCATTGGAACTTGCTAAGAATATAGAAGCTTATGCCTTGGTTAATGCCGTGGATGTTGAAAGGTTTAAATTAACAAATCCTAAAATAAGTAAAAAAGATGATGAAAAAATTATAGCTGTTCCAAGAAGATTATTTATAAAAAATGGCGTGGAATATGCTATAAAAGCATTACCGTTGATTAGAAAAAAAGTAAATGCTAAACTTTATCTTTTAGGAGATGGTCCGGAAAGAGAAAAATTATTTAATTTAGCAAAAGAGCTTGATATAGAAGAGCATGTATTTTTTATGGGTAATATTCCAAATTCTGATATGCCGGGCTATATTTCAAGCGCAGATGTTATTTTAATTCCATCGTTACTTGAGGCAACTTCAATTGCTGCATTAGAGTCAATGGCATGTCAGAAAGTTATATGTGCTTCAAATATTGGGGGATTACCTGAGATTATTACAAATGAATATGGGAGATTATCAAATCCGGCGGATTCTGATGATATTGCAAAAAAAGTTTTAGAATTATTAGAATTGCCAGAAGATGAACGTAAAAAAATGGGGGAAAAAGCAAGAAAAGTAGTATTGGATGGTTGGACAACGGATAAGCTTGCGGAACAAATTGAGCAATACTACTTGAAAGCTATCAAGTATCATCAATAATAGGAGCTAATATGAAAAATTTTAAATTTAACAAAAAAGTGGTTTATTTATTTTATACGGCAATTTCTATATTGGTATTTTCGGGTTTTATTTTTTCTAATAAAGCTTTATTTGGTAGTGACACTTTTACAGGATATTATTTATTTAAATTGTTTAGAGAATTCTTATTACAAAATCATACTTTGCCGTTGTGGAATCCATATTTGTTAGGAGGAATTCCTTTTATTGATGCATTAGCTTCAGATACATTCTTTCCTACCAGTTTGATAAGAATAATCTTACCAGTATATAAAGGACTGGGATATAGATTTGTTTTATTTTTGATACTTGGTGGAATTTTTATGTATACATATTTAAGGAGAATAAATATAAGAGAAATTCCAGCTTTTATCTCTGGACTTGGATTTATGTTTTCTGGAAGTATATTTACACTAATCTATCCTGGACATGATGCTAAATTTTTTATTGCTATGATGTTGCCATTATTATTCTATGCAATAGAGAAATTTTTTGAAAAGATAGATATAAATTCAATTTTTATTTTAGGTGGCACAATGGGATTTATTATTCTTGCAGGCCATCCTCAAGTTGCATATTTTT
This sequence comes from uncultured bacterium, assembly GCA_964384205.1. Classification (GTDB taxonomy): domain Bacteria; phylum JAGOEH01; class JAGOEH01; order JAGOEH01; family CAYLKS01; genus CAYLKS01. The sequence continues at coordinate 43,273 of CAYLKS010000010.1, forward strand.
CATTTATATCAGCAGGTTTTTATTTTGTGATGAAAAGTTATAAATATTTTAAAAATAAAGAAAATAGAAAAGTTTTAGTTAAAATTTATTCTTATGGCATATTGGCTACAATATTGGGATTATTAATGGGAAGTATTGTTTTATATCCTTCTACAAAGTATGTTTCTAATTTTTCGCCAAGAGCAGGTGGAGTTCAATATGAATATGCTGCTTCCTGGTCACTCCATCCAGAAGAGGTTCTAATGATGTTAGTGCCTCAATTTTCAGGATATAATGATACATATTGGGGAAGAAATCCTTTTAAAATTAATTGTGAATATAGTGGAATTATAGGAATTATATTGGCATTAATCTGGAGTATTTTCAGTTTTAAAAAAAATAATTATACAAGATTTTTTTCTTTGACAGCTATATTAACATTGTTGTTTGCCCTGGGAACTCATACTCCATTTCATAAATTTTGCTATTATTTTATTCCCGGAATAAATAAAATGAGAGCCCCAAGTTTAAGCATGTTTGTATTTTCTTTTTCAATATGGGTTCTTTCAGCATTTACATTGAATTATTTATTTCAAGAGAAGAAGGATAAAAAATTTATTAAAATATTACATATAACTTTTATTTCGATTACATCTTTATTAATAATTTTTATACTACTGGGGGATAATATTTTTAGTTTATGGAAATTGATTTTCAATTATCCTGATTTACAGCAAAAATATTCAATTATGTTGTCAAATATATCTAATTTTACATCTGGTACAGCCATTGCTATTTTTATAGTGTTAATTGGTTATTTTTTTATTTACCAGAGTTCAAAACAATTATTATCTTCTGTAGTTTTTGCTTTTCTTTTTGCAATATTGGTATTTTTTGATTTATGGCGAGTTGATACTGATTTCGTACAATATGTAGATAAAACAGCATATGAAAGGAAAGATGATGTAATAGAGTTTTTACAGAAAGATAATTCTTATTATAGAGTCTTTTCATTTACAGGTCGTTACAGACAAAATGTTTTTGCAGCTAATAAGATAAGAGATGCTCTGGGATTTCATGATTTTGAAATAAAATGGTACAGAGAATTTACAGGCGGACGTGAAAGAGTAAATTTTTTTAATTTTAAAAATAAACTTCAAAGTTTAGATATAGCAGGGGTTAAGTATGTAATAATTCCTGATCCAGAAATTGACAAGAGATTTGATATTTTTTTATCACTGGGGAAATTTAAACAAGTCTATAAATCTAAAGCTACAGGGCAGGTAGTACTTTCGAATAATGATGTTCAGCCTTTATATAGAATTGTTCATCAATATAAAAATTTTAAAGATCATAATGAATTATTAAATTCTCTTAAATTAAATATTATAGATCCTGGAAAACTTGTATATTTAGAAAATTATGCTGGTAATTTTGTAAATGATACTTTAGAATATAATAATGAACGTGTCGATATAATACAAGATAATATGAAAGAATTGGAATTTAAATGTCAGTTGGAAAAAGATGGTTTTTTGGTAGTTAGTGAAAATTATCTACCATATTGGAATGTTTTTATTGATGGTAAAAAAGAAAATATTTTAAGAGCATACGGCACTTTTATGGCAGTATTCTTAGAAAGTGGAGTACACAATGTTAAGTTTGTTTATAATTCAAAACCTTTAAGAGTTGGAATGATATTCTCTTCTATAGGAATGTTTTTATTTTTAATATGGTTGGGATATTGGTTTTATTTAAAATATAAACGAAAATGAAAAAAATATTTATAACTGGTGTAAATGGCCAGGCTGGTTTTTATCTATCTAAATATTTTTCAGGAAAATATGATATTTTTGGATGTAGCAAAGATGATTTTTCTTATAACAAAAATATTAAATATTTTCAATGTGATATTTCTGATGTTAAGAAAATATCAAAATTAATAAATGGAATAAAACCTGATATTATTATTAATACTGCAGCTTTGAGCAATGTAGATGAATGCGAAAGAAATAAAAGTTTAGCTTATAATGTAAACTACTTAGGCATTCAAAACATTGTTAATTCAATAGAACATGATGAAGTTTTATTGATACAATTATCTACTGATTATATTTTTGATGGCAGAAAAGGGGAATATTCAGAAGAAGATATACCTAATCCTGTTAATTATTATGGTGAAACAAAATTAATGGCAGAAGAATATATACACTCTCAAATGGATAGTTTTTTGATTGTAAGATTGAGTGTGCTTTATAGTCATTTTATTTATAAAGAGAATTTTTTTGATTGGGTTTATTCTCAATTAAACAATGAAAAAGCAATTAAAGTTGTTATAGATTTAATAAATACTCCCACTTATGTTTATAATTTATTTAAAGGATTAGAATTTCTTATTGAAAAAAAGGTTAATGGTGTATATCATATTTCGAATCAGGAGAAAGTAAGTCGTTATGATTTTGCAATAAAAATAGCCAATTTTTTCGGTTTTAATGCAGATTTAATAAAAAAAGTACTTAGTTCAGAAATAAATTTCACAGCTAAGCGTCCTTTAAATACCACATTATCAATCGAAAAGATTAAAAAATTGGGATATGTTCCTTTAAACTTAGAAGAAACATTTAATGATATTAAAAAATATCTGGAGTGAGAATATGAAAAAAGAAAAAATAATGATAGTATTGCCGACTTACAATGAAAAAGATAATTTGGAAAAAATGATAGCCAGATTAATGGAATTACCCTATGATATTCATGTATTGGTAGTAGATGATAATTCACCGGATGGCACTGGTGATATAGCTGATAGATTGGCTAAAGAAAATGACAAAATAAATGTACTTCATAGGCAAGGGAAATTGGGGTTGGGGTCTGCTTATATTGCAGGATTCAAATGGACATTAAAGAATACAAATATTCAGTATATAATGGAAATGGATTGTGATTTTTCTCATGATCCAAACTATATACCTCAATTGGTTGAACCTGTTATTAAAGGAGAGGCTGATTTAGTACTGGGGTCAAGATATGTTAATGGGGTTAATGTAGTTAATTGGCCTTTAAAAAGATTATTATTAAGTTATTTTGCTAGTATTTATACAAGAATTATTACAGGATTACCAGTACATGATGCTACAGGCGGATTCAAATGTTTTAGCAGAAAAGTGCTGGAAAAAATTGACCTGGATAAAATTAAATCTGATGGATATTCTTTTCAAATTGAAATGAACTTTTATGCATGGAAGAAAGGTTTTAGAATAAAAGAAGTACCGATTATTTTTGTAGATAGATTAGCCGGCGTTTCGAAAATGAATAAAGGAATTGTATATGAAGCGATATGGATGGTTTGGCGTCTACGACTTTTAAGTATATTTGGAAAAATAAAATGATAGATATAAGCATTATAATTGTAAATTATAATGTAAAAAATTATCTTGAACAGCTTTTATATTCTATTTTTAATGCTATCGGTAATCTTAAATGTGAAATTATAATTGTTGATAATAATTCCACAGATGGGAGTGTGGAATTTTTGGAAAATAATTTTGCTGATAAAATTATTTTAATAAAGAATAATGAGAATTTAGGTTTTGGTAAAGCAAATAATCAAGGGTTAAAAATAGCAAAAGGGGAATATGTATTATTACTTAATCCAGACACTATTATAGAAGAGAATACATTATTAAAAATGAAAGAATTTATGGATAACAATCCAGAAGCAGGAGCCTGTGGTTGTAAAATATTGAATCCTGATGGAAGCTTACAACTTGCATGCAGAAGAGGTTTCCCCACACCAAGGCATGCTTTATTTAAATTAATTGGATTATCTTCTCTTTTCCCTAAAAGTAAATTTTTTTCTGGATATAATTTAACTTATTTTGATGATGATAAAATCCATGAAGTCGATGCATTATCTGGTTCTTTTATGTTTATTAGAAAAAAAATATTAGATAAAATTGGATATTTTGATCAATCATATTTTATGTATGCTGAAGATCTTGACCTTTGTTTTAGATTAAAAAAAATAAGTAAAATATATTATGTACCGACTACCAAAATAATACATTATAAAGGGGAATCTTCAAAAAAGCTTTTCTGGAAATCAAAAATTGAATTTTATAAGTCCATGGCTATTTTTGTAAAAAAATTTTATAATTCAAATTTGTTATTATGGTCTAAACCATTTATTTATTGTGGTATTTTTTTAAATGCTCTTATTGCAATTATATTTTCATGGTTTAAAAAGCATTTTACACAAATAATCGATTTTTTTGTTATAAATATATCTTTTCTTATAGCTGTATTTATTAGATATGGATATTTAAAAGAATTACCACCTTATAATACATGGCATTCATATTTAATAATAATGTTGTTTAATTCTTTAGTATATCTTATAACATTTAATTTTTTTGATATTTATAAGGGCAAAAATAAGTTTTTTATATCAAAAATAGTTTCTGCTTCGATTTTTGCTTTTATATTACATTTTATTTTTATCTTTTTAATTAGAATAATTGCTTTTTCAAGAATAGTTATTTTACTTTTTAATTTTATAACAATTATATTGCTTATTTTCTGGAGATTGATATATTCTCATTTTAAAGGATTGCAAATTGGATATTTATCTAAGAAAAATGTTTTTTTAGTAGGTGACATCGAAAAAATAGGTTTTTATATAGATAAAATTATTAAAAGCCCGGATTTAAATTATACTATATCAGGAATAGTTTCATTGAAAAAAGAATATATCGGTATTTCAATTAAAAATATCAATGTAATAGGAAGCTTAGAAAATTTAGATAAATTAATTGATAAATATGATGTTTCTGAAATTTTAACATCAGCAGAGCTTGTGAGTTTTAACACTATTTTAGGAATGGTACATAATTTAAATAAAAAAGGTATAAAAATAAAAATATTTTCTAAAAATCTTGATATGTTAATAGGAGAAAATCCAATTGAAATAGTAAATGATTTTTCTATTTATGAAGTAGGGTACGATAATTTTATTAATAAGATAAATATTTTGATAAAAAAATTATTTCAAATATTTTTTTCATTTACTATTATTATTATATTTTTTATCCCATTTTTATATTATAGATTCTTTAAAAATAAATTTTTTAAAAGTAAATATATTGACAAAATAATATATAAAAAGTATAATAGTATTATGATTGAAATAATTAATTATACAACAAATAGTATAACTTCTTTTATTATCGGAAATTTTAAAAATTTTATACATGTCATTAAAGGAAGGTTAAATTTAGTTGGTCTATCTTTTAATGATATAGAGGAATTTGGTTTTTTGAATTTAGTTCCTGGAATTTTTAGTATTACAGATGTATTATCTCATAATTTATCGAAAGATGAAAAGATTTCGTATTATAATTATTATATTTTAAACCAAAATTTAATTTTTGATATTGAAATTATTTATAAATTTTTAAAAAGGAGGATAAAACAATGATAGATCCAAAACTATTAGAAATTTTAGCTTGTCCTAAATGTAAAGGTGATCTGGAATATGATGAAGAAAAGGATGTTCTTATTTGTCATCATTGTAGATTAATTTATAGAATCGAAGATGATATTCCTATTATGTTAATTGATGAAGCTGAAAGCTTTTAAAATAGTAATAGATACTTCTTCTTTAATATATTTAGAATATGCTAATCTACTAAATTTTGTTCTTTTAAAGTATAAGGTTTTTACTTTTTATGCGGTTTTAAAAGAATTTCGACGAAAAAGTGATAAAAAATTAATCAATATAAATTTTTTGAAATCAGGAAGTATAACGGATACAGGAGATGAATGTATTATAAAATTTTTTTCTATAAAAAATAATAGAAAGAATTTTGTATTATTAACTGATGATGGAAAGTTGTGTAATTTTGCAAAGAGAAATAATATTTTTTATATTAATTCATTAAGAATGCCATATTTTATTTATAAAGATTTTTTCATAGATTATAAAAATATTTTAAAATATTTTGCAAAAATTAAATTTTATGGTTATTATAGTAATAGAATTATAAATTTCGCTGAAAATGAATTAATAAACTTAATAAAAGAAAGAGGGCACTATGATTAAAGAAAGATTATCAAAGTTAAGAGATTTGATGAAAAAATATAATATTACCGTATATTTGATACCGGGAGTAGATCCTCATCAAAGTGAATATCTACCAGAGTTATGGAAAAGAAGACACTGGATATCAGGATTTACAGGATCAGCAGGAGATGTTGTTGTAACATTGGATAAAGCAGGATTATGGACTGATTCCCGATATTTCCTACAAGCAGAAGAACAATTAAAAGGAAGTACTATTGATTTATTCAAGGTAGGATTACCAGAAACTCCTTCAATTGAAAAATGGTTATATGATAATTTGACAGAAAACGATGTTATAGGATTTGACCCTTATTTAATGACGTTTTCCTATTTTAATGAATTAAAAAGCATTTTAGATAAAAAAAATATTAAACTAAAAAGTATAGATGAGAACTTAGTTGATATAATATGGACAGATCAACCAGATTTGCCATCAGATAAAGTTTATCTTCATGATATAAAATATAGTGGTGAAAGTACCCAAGATAAAATAAAAAAAATACAGAAAAAATTAGAAGAGCTAAATCAAGACGTTCACATCATATCTTCTTTAGATTCAATTGCCTGGTTATACAATATAAGAAGTAATGATATTTTATACACGCCTGTTGTTATATCTTATGCAGCAATTGAAAAAGATAATGCTAAACTTTTTGTGAAATTATCTAAAATAGATGAAGCAACTAAAAAAGAGCTGGGAAAAGATATTCAACTTTATGATTATTATGAATTTAGTAATTATTTAAAAGAAATTAATCAAAAGAAATTAAATGTATTTTTAGATAAAGCTACTGCAACATATAAAATGGTAGAAACATTACAAAATTGTAATTTATACTTTGCAGAAAGCCCAATAGTTTTATTTAAAGCCATAAAAAATGATATACAAATAGAAGGATTTAAAAATTCACATATTAGAGATGGTGTTGCAATGGTTAAATTTTTATACTGGCTTGAAAATAATATTGAAAAAGAAAAAATCACTGAGATTTCTGCTTCTGAAAAGTTGAAAGAATTTAGAGCACAACAAGAACTTTTTGTTGATTTAAGTTTTGAAACTATTGCAGGATATAAGGAACATGGAGCTATTGTGCACTACACATCTTCAAAAGAAACAGATGTTGAATTAAAAAGAGAAGGTATATTCTTGATTGATTCCGGTGGGCAGTATCTCGATGGTACTACTGATATTACAAGAACTATTGCCTTAGGAGAACCTACCAGTGAACAAAAGAAGATGTTTACTTTAGTTTTAAAAGGACATATTGATCTTGCAATTACATCATTTCCAGTAGGTACTGTTGGAAAACAATTAGATACTATTGCTCGAAAACCACTATGGGATAACGGGTTAAATTATGGGCATGGAACCGGCCATGGCGTTGGACATTTTCTTGGAGTTCATGAAGGACCTCATGCTATTTCTTTTTATAGATGTAAAGGAGATGCATTGGTACCAGGGATGATTACATCCAATGAGCCCGGTTTTTATAAAGCTGGTGAATATGGAATTAGAATTGAAAATCTTGTTTATGTAACTGAAGATAGAGATAAATCATCTGATGAATTTAAATTTTATAAATTTGAAAATCTTACAATGTGTCCAATAGATTTAAATCTGATCAATAAGTCATTATTAAATAAAGAAGAAATAGATTATCTTAATAAATATCATAAAGAAGTATATGAAAAATTATCACCATTTCTAAATGAAGAAGAAAAAAATTGGTTAAAAGAAAAAACCAGAGCAATTTAAAATGACTCACACTATATCTATTGATAAATCACAAATACAATCAGCTATTGAAATATTGCAGCAATATAATAGTTTTTATAAAGAATTTGACTATTTTGTTCAATTTAAAATAAATGGTGTAAATATTAATATTTATAATTCTGGAAGTATTGTATTTCAGGGCAAAATAATACCAGATGATTTATTTGGTTTAATAAAATTAATAAATTCTGATGATTTTATTGGAATAGGGATTGATGAATCTGGTAAAGGAGATGTTTTTGGTGGTATTGTTGTTGTTGCTTCTTTTGTGAAAAAAGAATATTATCAAATTTTGAAAAAGAATTTAATTGTTGATAGTAAAAGATTAAATGATAAAAAAATTATTGATATTTATAATAATATCTCAAATTTAGTAGATTTTGAAATGGCTAATTTAATGCCTTATGAGTTTAATACTCTCTACGAAAAATATAATAATATAAATATTTTGCTTGCAGATTTATTTTATCAAGTTGGTAGTAAATTGTCAAATAAAACAGGTGAAAAAAAAATTATTTGTGATCAATTTTCACAAAATAAAACATTATTAGCTCAAAAATTTCAACACTATGATTTAATTCAAGAACATTATGCGGATAGAATTTATAAACCAGTATCTATATCTTCAATTATTGCAAGATATTTTTTTCTCGAACAATTAAATAGGTTAAAGAAAAAATATCCCAATACTAAATTTTTAAAAGGTGCAAATTTTAGCAAACAGATTTTATTAGATTTTATTAAAAATTATGGTGAAGAAGAATTAATTAATGTTAGTAAAATAAACTTTAAAACTGTAAAATCAATTATATATGTCTCATAAGATTAATATAATAATTTATTCTAAATCGATTTCTTTAAACAAGATATTTAATAAAATTTTAGATAAAAAAATATATAACTATAAAATTTACAATAAATTAGATGATGTTGATGATAATTTTAGTGATTTTATTGAAAATTTGGATTTATTTATTTTTGAGATAACTAAAGAAGATTATAAAGAATTATATAATTATTTGAAGGTAATTCCTAAAAAAAGGAAATATAATTTTAAAAGATATCCTGTGATTTTAATTTTAAATAATGAATTATATAATGATTTTAGAGAATTTGAAGCATTAGGAGCATATATTTTAAAACAACCATTTAATCCTCAAATCTTGCTAAGCTCAATTAAAAATTTTTTATCTCCAGAAAAAATTAAAATAATGAAATATAAAACAATAATTCCTATGCATGAAAAACCTGTTGTTTATGTAAAGCGTAAATGTATGATTTGTGATTCTGAAGTGACTTTAAGTGTTTATGATCCTAAAAAAATGTTTATAGAATATAATGATTTTTTTCTTCAAATATTTAAACCTAAAGCAGGTTATATTGAATTTAATCTGGGAGATGATTTATTAATTTGTCAAAAATGCCTTTTTATTTCAACACATAGGCATGATTTTTATTCAGTAGAAGTTGACGATTTTTATAACTCTCTGCTATATAAGAAAGAAAATTTAGTAAATAAATTAAAATCAAAGACAGATGAAAGACTGGGTAAACTTGTAGATTTTTTTAATAATTTGGATTATGAAGATAAAAAAGAAATTGGTATTTTAGGTAATATTTCATTAGATTTTAAAGATAAGGAACAATTTTATGCTGTATTACATACTTTAACTGAAATCCCTCGGCATTTTAAAATGAGGTTGTTTTTCTTTCAATTATACTTAGACATTTTACAGGATATAAAATTGTATTTTACAGAAGATGATAAAAAAGCATTAATTGATCTTGAATTGGGTAATACAAATTTAAAAATAGCCAGTTTATATATAGAGAAACAGAAAAATAATAAAGCAAAAGAATATCTCAAAGAATCTTTAATTTTTTATAAAAATTTTATTAATAAGAAGACCAGTTATTATGTTCTTTATAGAATTGCTGTGATCTATTCATTAATTTATGATTTTTATAAGGAACCACATAAAAGACAAGAAGCAGTTAGTTATATTGGACAAATAATGACTGCTTCCAGGAGAAGATATTCACAAATCTCTGAAGATAAAGAAGAGAAAGTTCCAAGAATATTATTGGAAAAAGCTCAAGATTTATATTCAAAATTAAGGTATCTATGATAGTTGGAATTGGTATAGACCTTTGCGATATAGAAAGGATTCAAAAAATATTAAATAAAAGACAGTCCCATTTTTTTAATAAACTATTCAATAATGATGAAATAGAAAATTTTATTAATCCAGCAAATATTGCTGGAAGATTTGCGACTAAAGAAGCTTTCTATAAGGCTTGTAATAGTCTGGGATTGTTTCCTACATGGAAAGATATTTCTATATTGAATAATAAAAATGGTGCACCATATATTTTAATCAAAAATGAAAAATTACAACAAAAACTGGAATCTTATAAAATATGGGTAAGTATTTCTCACGAAAGAAAAATGGCAATTTCAATTGTTATTATAGAACAATAATTTTTGTTTGCTTATTTTATTCTTATTCTTTATCACAATTATTTGATTCAATCAAACTCGATAGTAATAACTTTTATATTTATGAAAATAAAAATAAATCTTTGCAGTATAATTTGCAGTATAAAATATTAGATAGGCCTTTAAAATATTATAATTTAGATTCAAGTATAGATAAGATATTGAAAAATGAAAATTTTTATGAATTGTTTGATATATTATATAATAACAGGCTATTTATCAAAGGAATTAATAAAAATATTTTTGAATTATGGAATAATAGAATAAAACAAACTTTGAACAAAATTAATCATGAAGATATTCAATATTGGTATAATTATATCGCTAAAGGCATGGGAGATTCTTTAAAATTAACAATTTTAGAAAGAGAAAGAAAAGATAGTATAGAGTTTAGTTTGATTAATTCTGTTGATAAAATTTTATTAGATTCCAATTTTGTAGAAATGATTTATTTTGGTAAAAAATTTAATATTGATAAGGTAAATGAATTATTGTCTTATAAGGATATAATTGTTGGTTCGGACAAAGATGATATTCATATTATTGATAAAGAATGTATTATAATAGATCCTAAAGGAAATGATAAGTATATTTTTTCAAATAATGAAAAAGCTTTTTCTAATTATATAATTATTGATAAAGATGGTAATGATGAATATAAGTTTAAAAATGATATAAGTTTTTTGTCTAATAAAATAATAATTGATTATAATGGAAATGATATATATCGTGGGGATGATTTTTCAATAGCATCTTCTTTTTATGGCAATAGTATAATTATGGATTATAATGGGGATGATAGATATTTTGCTGATAATATGAGTATTGCTTTTTCTTTTATAGGAAATAGCTTAATATATGACCAGAATGGGAATGACATTTATTGTGGCAAATCATTCACTCAGGCAGTAGCATTGCCTAAAGGTTTATCTATTTTATATGATAAAAAAGGAGATGATTGTTATATTTCAATTTCCAATATAAAAGATATAAGAGATGAAGAAGGTTTTGATACTTATGGACAATCGTTTTCCTATGGATTTAGACCATATATCTATGGCGGAATTGCTATTTTATATGATAAAGAAGGAAATGATTTATTCTCAGGAAGTTATTTTTGCCAGAGTAGTTCTTATTGGGGAGGTTTGAGCATTCTAATAAATAATAAAGGTGATGATAATTATTTATCTAAACGTTATAGTTTAAGTTGTGGAACTCATTTGGGTATTACTTATTTTTTAGATAATGAAGGGAATGACAATTACTACACATGGGGAGTTTCTTTAGGATGTGGCTATGATTATTCTTTTTCTATTTTTAAAGATTTGATTGGAGATGATAAGTATCTTACAGATTGGTATTCTATAGGAACGGGTTTTTATAACGGATGCGGAATTTTTTATGATACTAATGGAAAAAATTTGATGAATTTCAAAGATACAACATGTTATGCATATTCCGATACTGCAAGAGCTACCTGCAGTTTTTCTTTTTCATTTTTTAAAGGAAATATATTGAAAAACCAGAAAAGATATAAAGTTATAAGTAAAATAGGGAAGTTTTTTGAGAAATAAGTTTGTAATTATTTTGTTGATGTTTATTACATTGACAATAGAGGCATCTGGTGAGGCAGCTGATATTGAAAAATATCTTACTATATTAACTCCATTTAATATTGATAACATTGCTGATTCTTTGAAAAATAGTAATTTTAAAATTGGAAATATGGTGATTTATTTAAAATCTAATAATCCTTTAATTGATAGATGTATAAAAAAAACAATTGCAAAATACAATAATTTCCCTAATTTTTTTTCATCTTATGAATTTAAAGATAGTAAGATTTCTTATAAATTGATTCAAGTTTGGCATTTTTATATGGAAAATTTTCCAGATTATAAAATAGACAATCCAGTAATAAATAAATTTTCTGAATTATGTCATAGCCATGATAATATAATAAAAAGATCATGTGCCGATGTATTAAAGTATTTTGATGAAAAAAATATTATTAATTTATTATGTTTATTATTAGATGAGGAAGATATAAAAGTTAATATTTTTGCAATTAATTCATTATCTTATTTGAAAAATAAAAATTGTATTGAAAAAATAAAAAAATTGAAAAATAAAAGAAATTTTTATATAGACTTTACAATTAAGCAATATTTTATTAATATAAAGCAAAATTAAAAAGCGGAGGTTAATCTTATGAAAAAAAATTTAGTTATTATTGGGATTATAGTAAGTATTTTATTTTTATATTGTTCGAACAAAGTAAAACAGAATTCTTTTATTTTAAATGGAAATATTGTAGGTGCTGCGAATAATGATACTGTGTCTTTAGTATTTTATAAAGATTATGTAACCAGAGAGGATTCTGTAATTAAAGTTCCAATAGTTAATGGCAATTTTAAAATAGAGGTGTTAAATCCTCAAGCTACTGAAGCTAATTTAAATTATAAAAATAAAAGGATAAAAATTTTCTTAACAAATTCAGATATTTTAAATATAAAAATCGATGGAAAGAACAAAAATGACTCTGGCATATTTGAACAGAAAAAGTACAAAGATAATATTTGTTTAAAAGAAATAACAGAATTGATTAAATCACAAAAACTATATGGTAGAGATATTATTCAATTGTTTATGAGAGCATCTGGTGATAGTGTTATGAAGGCATTTAATAGATTTGAACTTGAGGCGAATAAAATTTACACAAAATATGGAAAAGAACTTTCACCAGAATTTAATTCATATATTAAAAATTATATAAAATATTTTAAATTAAGATCTCTTTTAAATTATCCAGCCTATCATGAATATTATACAAATGAAAAAGTTGATACAAGCTATTTTGTTTTCTTAGAGAAGGTAAAAATTGACTATAATCCGGATATTGTTACCTCTAATTATATATCTTTTTTAAATAATTATATTGATTATATGTTTTCAAAAGAAGAAGATTCTTCAAATCAGGAAAATAATTATTATATTAATTCTTTTAATTTAACAAAAAAATTATTAAAAGGAAAGGCTCTTTCTTTAATATTAACTTCCAAATTACAAGATGCAATTCGTTATTCTCAGAATCAAGATGAGGTAAACAAAATATACAATGAATATTTAAATATTTGTCAAAATGAACATTATAAAAATATTATATCTAAATTAAAAAAGGATTATGATAAATTAAGTTCTGGTAATCCAGCACCTGAAATTAATTTAAAAGATATAAATGGAAAAGATTTTAAATTATCCGATTTAAAAGGCAGTGTTGTTTATATAAAATTCTGGGCAAGTTGGTGTGGGCCTTGTAAAAGAGAAATTCCATTTGATATTGAAATTGAAAAATATTTTAAGGGTAAAAATGTTAAATTTTTAAGAGTATCTCTTGATGAAGATGAATTAGCATGGAGAAAAATGGTAGCAGAAAAAAAATTGGGTGGCATAAATGTTAGATGTAACGGTTTTGATTCTGAAGTAGCAAAGTCATATTTGATATATGGTGTTCCTACATATTATATTATAGATAAAAATGGCAATATTGGTATGAGAAATGCTCCTCGTCCTTCAAATAAAGAAGAAGCTATAAAAACTATTAAAAAATTTCTATAGAGGGCTATAGAATATGAAAAAATATTTTATAATTTTGATAGTTATTATTTTTGTTAAAAATATATTTGCTTTTGACTATCAAGAATGGAAAAATGCAAAAGCAAAAAGATTAGCACAGTCAATATTAAGATACCATCAGCTATCAAAAATATATAGCCCAGGCGAAAATCAGTTAAGTTATGATGTAAAATATTATGAGTTAAATTTTAGTTTTGATTTGGATAATGAAATCCTTTTTGGAAAGATATTAATAGATGTTGATGTAATAGGGGATAGCTTGAATAAAATAGAACTTGATCTGGAAAATCATTTAACTGTAGATTCTGTAGTTGGAGACAATATAGATGATTTTCAATTTAGCAATAATAAATTAAATGTAATACTATCAAGATATTATAAAAAAAATGAAAAAGTTAAATTTTATGTTTATTATCATGGTCATCCTGTAGAAGATGGATTTATGGCATTTAGTTTTTCTAAAAATGATGATGGTGGATTATTAATAGCTACATTAAGTGAACCTTTTTTCGCAAGGTATTGGTGGCCATGTAAAGATTTGCCAAATGATAAAGCAGATTCAGTAGATATATATGTTACTGTGCCTGATACCCTTATTGCTTCTTCTAATGGAATTTTAAAAGATACTGTAAGAAATGGAGAATATTTAACATATCACTGGCATGAAGGTTATCCTATAACAACATATCTGGTTAGCCTTGCAATATCTAATTATAAATATATGGAAGATGTATGGGAATACAATAATGAAAAAATGAAAGTATGCTGTTTTTATTATCCCGATGATTCTGATGATTATGCCCGATCAAGTATTGATATACATAAAAATGCTCTTACAATATATTCTAATCTGTTTGGTATTTATCCGTTTATAAAGGAAAAATATGGTGTATCAAAATTTGAATGGGGCGGGGGAATGGAACATCAGACTAATACCTCCGCAACTGGTTTTAGTGAATATTTACTTGTGCATGAATTAGGACATCAATGGTGGGGCGATTATATTACATGTGAAAATTGGCATGATATATGGCTTAATGAAGGATTTGCAAGTTACTGTGAAGCATTATATTTTGAATTCAGAAATGGAAATAATGATAAAGAAGCCTTGCATCATTACGTTAATAATCATTTTAATTCCGGATTAGAAAACAAAATCTATGTAGAAGATACTTCTTATGTGTGGAATATCTTTTCGCGGACTGTTTATGACAAAGGTGCATGGGTTTTGCATATGTTAAGGCATATAGTATCTGATTCTGTCTTTTTTGAGATTTTGCACACTTATTATAATCGATATCCTTATTCTGTTGCTAAAACATCCGATTTTGTTAATGTTTGCAATGAAATTTATGGCAATGATTTAACCTATTTTTTTAATCAATGGATATATTCAGAAGGAATGCCAGAATATGATGTTATATGGAGTGTTTCAGATGATACTGTGTTAAATTTGGTAGTTTCTCAAACACAAAATGTTAGAACTATTTTCAAAATGCCTATAGATTTAAAAGTGTACTTTGAAGATAATTCTGATACTCTTTTAGTTATTATGAATAACCAAAAGATGCAATATTATACCTTACATTTAAATAATAAGATAAAAAAAATTGAAATAGATCCTGATAATTGGATTTTAAAAAAAGGAGATGTTTCATATAGAACGTCTATTAATGAAAAGAATCAAAATACAAAACAAACTCCTGAGGTTTCTGTTTTTCCTAATCCA
The DNA here is from genome assembly GCA_964384205.1 of uncultured bacterium. Lineage (GTDB taxonomy): Bacteria > JAGOEH01 > JAGOEH01 > JAGOEH01 > CAYLKS01 > CAYLKS01. Next base: position 59,015 of record CAYLKS010000010.1, read on the forward strand.
TTTAAAAATTTTTTATATTTTGAGATTAAAAATATTAACTCGACTTCACTTGATATTGAAATTTATAATATTGTTGGACAATGTATTTATAAACAAAAATATACTGTTCAAAATAATAATCGTAAGATAAAAATTTCTCTTGATAAAATCTCTTCAGGAATGTATTTTTATAGAGTGGTTGCTAAAGATAAAAAGGTGTATGCAGGAAAAATAGAATGTATTAAATAACATAAGAGAGGCTAAATGAATAATATTTTTATTACAGGTGGTAGTGGTTTTTTAGGAAAACATCTATCACATCATCTTGCTCTTCACAAATTTAATGTATATGCAAATTATTTTACTAATCCTGTTAAAAAAGATAAAGAAGAGAATGTAGAATATTTTTTTCTGGATATTACAGATTATGATAGTGTTAAAGAGATTTTAAGAGATAGGAAAATAGATTTAATAGTTCATACTGCATATCGAAAAGACAATAAAAATAATGTTATAGTAAAAGGAACTGAGAATATTGTAAAATATGCTAATTCAAAAGATATACCAGTTATCTTTATTTCTACGGATTTGATTTTTTCTGGAAAAAATGGAAATTATGAAGTTGATGATTATGCAGAACCAGTATCAGATTATGGAAAAAATAAACTTATGGCTGAGAAAATAGTTAAAAAATATGAATTATCAGCTATTATAAGAACTTCCTTGATTTATTGCATAAATCACAGACCGCCGCACTATTCTTTTATACATAATAAATTAATAAACAATGAACCGGTTGAGTTGTTCATTGATGAATTGAGGAATCCAGTTTTTGTTGATGATTTGGTTCAGTTCATTGAATTTTTAATATTAAATTTCAAAAATGATATTTATAATTTTGCAGGACCTGATGTTTTTTCAAGATTTGAATTAGGTTTGTTATTATGTTCTATTTTTAATCCGGGTAAACAATATTTATTAAAACCTGTAAAATTATCTGATCAAAATAATATTAATAGAGCAGCAAATTGTACATTAAATTCTATGAAAGCAAGAGAATATAGCAAAATATTACCTAAATCGTTAACTATGGTGGTAAGACATAAAATATCATGTTCATTGAAAAATATTTTATTGAGAGAGGTATAAAAAATGGATAAACCTTTATTGATATATAATTTATTTCCTAGGATAGCTGGTACATTTACCGATTGGGAAGAGCATGTAAAGAGGGCAAAAAAATTGGGATTTACAGCTATTTTTATTAATCCAATTCACTATCCTGGTTTTAGTGGTAGCTTATATGCTGTTAAAGATTATTATGCAATTAATCCAATGTTTGTGGATAAAGATTCTAAACTTCCTCCTATGGAACAATTTAAAAAATTTGTCAATTTTGTAAATGATATGGATATGGATTTGATAATGGATCTTGTAATAAACCATACAGCAAGGGATTCAATTTTAGCAGAAAAACATCCTGAATGGTTTAAACATGATGAAAATGGAGATTTTGTAAGCCCTGGAGCATGGGATGATAAGCAGGGGAAAATGGTTATCTGGGGAGATTTAATAGAAGTTGATAATGAACATGCCGAAAATAGGGAAGAATTATGGAATTATTGGTTAGATTTGGTTAGATATTATAGCAAAATGGGAATCAAAGGTTTTAGATGTGATGCGGCATATCAAGTGCCGTCTGATTTGTGGAATTTTTTAATTAGTAATTCAAAAAAAGAATTTCCGGAAATATATTTTTTAGCAGAAACTTTAGGCTGTACTCCTGAGGAAAGTGTTGAGACTGCAAAATCTGGTTTTGAATATATATTTAATAGTTCTAAATATTGGAATTTTTATGATTATTGGTGTATTGAACAGTATAATTTATTTAAAAATTATACAAAAACTATTAGTTTTTCAGAATCACATGATACTCCAAGACTCTCCTTTGAATTAAATAATAATCTCAATGCCATAAAATTGAAATATACTTTTTCTATTATATTTTCTACTGGAACATTAGTTCCTATTGGTTTTGAATTTGGCTTCCAAAAAAAATTAGATGTTGTTAATATGACTCCTGATGATTGGGAAAAAATTAATTATGATATTTCTGAATTTATTACAATAAATAACAACTTAAAACATCAGTATAAGGTTTTTAACGAGGATAATGACATTTATTTGATAGATAATAATAATCCTCATATTTTAACATTCATGAAAGTTGCTTCTGATAAATCTCAAAAAGCTTTTATTATTCTCAATAAAGATTTTTATAATTATCAATATATAAAATTTGATAACCTTTTTGATGTTTTTGGTTCAAAAAATGTGATAAAAGATATTTCACCAGAATTTGCATTGGATTTTATTCCTTCAAATTTCGAATATAATCTAAGACCTGCACAAATAATTATTTTATTACAGGAAGGATAAGTTCTTAGAGGATAAATCCTTCTTGCAAAAAATATAGTTGATATAAAATTATTGAGAATGAAAATTTTTTTATTTAATTTCATATATCTATGTTATTCATTAATCTTTTTACTGCATTAACAAGAGGGAGTATATAAAGATATATTTTAAGAGAGGTATTTACCTTTTTTACCCATATTTGTTTTCTTTATTATAAGTCTATTATCATAGTTTAATATTTTAACTTCATTTTATTGAGCACTGTTTTTACTGTTGTATTGAATTGTCTTGCTGCTGGTTTTTTTCCATAATTTTTTTTAGGGTTATTGTTGCTTTTTTTAAATTGTAAATAAACTTTTTCTAATTCGATAGGAGAGCATATTTCTTTATACGAATTAATAATTTATAAACTTAACAAAGAGACGGATTTCTTATCCGCCTCGAAACCTCGAAATCTTAAAAATCATATATAATCTTTACGGATAAAAAATTCTTAATTTTTATTTAATACATACCATTTTTTTTATCAAAACCTTTCCATTAGCTGTTCTCAATTTGCAAAAATATATCCCACTTC